>NZ_BBSK01000037.1:0-71032 GCF_001319805.1 Burkholderia sp. E168m22 | reverse complement strand
CCAGGCGATCGCGATGGTGGTGAACGCCAGCAACAAGGTCGAGCCGCGTCCGCTGAAGACCACCGGCATGCAAGGCCAGAACTGGATCGTCGAAGGCGGTCTGCAGGCGGGCGATCACGTGATCGTGCAAGGCGTCGACAAGGTGCGCCCGGGCGCGACCGTGAAGACCGTCGCCGCGCAGCTCGCCCCGGCGGCCGATGCCGCCTCGGGTGCCGCTGCCCCCGCCGCGCCGGCCGCTGCCGGGTCCGGCGCCGCTGCCGCTTCCGGTGCCGCCGCATCGGGCGCCGCGCCGGCGAGTGCTGCCGCCGCGTCGAGCGCGCAATAACAGGGAGCCTGTTTCATGGCAAAGTTTTTTATCGATCGCCCGATCTTCGCGTGGGTGATCGCCATCATCCTGATGCTGGCCGGGGTTGCGGCGATCTTCACGCTGCCGATCTCGCAGTATCCGACGATCGCGCCGCCATCGATCCAGATCACGGCGAACTATCCGGGCGCTTCCGCGAAGACGGTGGAAGACACGGTGACGCAGGTGATCGAGCAGCAGATGAGCGGTCTCGACAACTTCCTGTACATGTCGTCGACGAGTGACGACTCGGGCAACGCAACGATCACGCTGACCTTCGCGCCGGGCACCAACGCCGACATTGCGCAGGTCCAGGTGCAGAACAAGCTGTCGCTCGCGACGCCGGTTCTGCCGCAGGTCGTGCAGCAGCTCGGTCTGTCGGTCACGAAGTCGAGCAGCAGCTTCCTGCTGGTGCTCGCCTTCAACTCCGAAGACGGCAGCATGAACAAGTACGACCTCGCGAACTTCGTGGCGTCGCACGTGAAGGACCCGATCAGCCGGCTGAACGGCGTCGGTACCGTCACGCTGTTCGGCTCGCAGTACGCGATGCGGATCTGGCTCGACCCGAACCGCCTGACCAACTACGGCCTCACGCCGGTCGACGTCAGCTCGGCGATCACCGCGCAGAACGTGCAGATCGCGGGCGGCCAGATCGGCGGCACGCCGGCCACGCCGGGCACCGTGCTGCAGGCGACGATCACCGAATCGACGCTGCTGCAGACGCCCGAGCAGTTCGGCAACATCCTGCTGAAGGTCAACCAGGACGGCTCGCAGGTTCGCCTGAAGGACGTCGCGCAGATCGGCCTCGGCGGCGAAAACTACAACTTCGACACGAAGTACAACGGTCAGCCGACCGCGGCACTCGGTATCCAGCTCGCGACCAACGCGAACGCGCTCGCGACCGCGAAGGCCGTGCGCGCGAAGATCGACGAGCTCGCACCGTTCTTCCCGCACGGCCTCGTCGTGAAGTATCCGTACGACACGACGCCGTTCGTGAAGCTGTCGATCGAGGAAGTGGTCAAGACGCTGCTCGAAGGTATCGTGCTCGTGTTCCTCGTGATGTATCTGTTCCTGCAGAACCTGCGGGCGACGATCATCCCGACGATCGCGGTGCCGGTCGTGCTGCTCGGTACGTTCGCGATCATGTCGATGGTCGGCTTCTCGATCAACACGCTGTCGATGTTCGGCCTCGTGCTCGCGATCGGCCTGCTGGTCGACGATGCGATCGTGGTGGTCGAGAACGTCGAGCGCGTGATGGCGGAAGAGGGGCTGTCGCCGAAGGAGGCGACCCGCAAGGCGATGGGCCAGATCACCGGCGCACTCGTCGGCGTGGCGCTCGTGCTGTCGGCGGTGTTCGTGCCGGTGGCGTTCTCCGGCGGCTCGGTCGGTGCGATCTATCGTCAATTCTCGCTGACGATCGTGTCGGCGATGGTGCTGTCGGTGCTGGTCGCGTTGATTCTGACGCCGGCACTGTGCGCGACGATCCTCAAGCCGATCCCGCAAGGGCATCACGAGGAGAAGAAGGGCTTCTTCGGCTGGTTCAACCGCACGTTCAACAACAGCCGCGACAAGTACCACGTCGGCGTGCACCACGTGATCAAGCGCTCGGGCCGCTGGCTCATCATCTATCTGGTCGTGATCGTCGCGGTCGGGCTGCTGTTCGTGCGCCTGCCGAAGTCGTTCCTGCCCGATGAAGACCAGGGCCTGATGTTCGTGATCGTGCAGACGCCGTCGGGCTCGACGCAGGAAACGACCGCGAAGACGCTCGCGAACATTTCCGACTACCTGCTGAAGGACGAGAAGGAAATCGTCGAATCGGCGTTCACGGTCAACGGCTTCAGCTTCGCGGGTCGCGGCCAGAACTCGGGTCTCGTGTTCGTGCGCCTGAAGGACTACTCGCAGCGTCAGCATGCGAACCAGAAGGTGCAGGCGCTGATCGGCCGGATGTTCGGGCGTTACGGGAGCTACAAGGACGCGCTCGTGATTCCGTTCAACCCGCCGTCGATTCCCGAACTCGGTACGGCCGCCGGCTTCGACTTCGAGCTGACGGACAACGCCGGTCTCGGCCACGACGCGCTGATGGCGGCACGTAACCAGCTGCTCGGGATGGCGTCGAAGGACCCGACGCTGCAGGGTGTCCGTCCGAACGGCCTGAACGATACGCCGCAGTACAAGGTCAACATCGACCGCGAGAAGGCGAATGCGCTGGGCGTGACGGCGGATGCGATCGACCAGACGTTCTCGATCGCGTGGGCGTCGAAGTACGTGAACAACTTCCTCGACACCGACGGCCGGATCAAGAAGGTGTACGTGCAGGCCGATGCGCCGTTCCGGATGACGCCGGAAGACATGAACATCTGGTACGTGCGCAACGGGTCGGGCGGGATGGTGCCGTTCAGCGCGTTCTCGACCGGTCACTGGACGTACGGTTCGCCGAAGCTCGAGCGCTACAACGGCGTGTCGGCGATGGAAATCCAGGGTCAGGCCGCACCGGGCAAGTCGACCGGTCAGGCGATGGCCGCGATGGAAACGCTCGCGAAGAAGCTGCCGGTCGGCATCGGCTATTCGTGGACGGGGCTGTCGTTCCAGGAAATCCAGTCCGGTTCGCAGGCGCCGATCCTGTACGCGATCTCGATCCTCGTCGTGTTCCTGTGTCTCGCGGCACTGTATGAAAGCTGGTCGATTCCGTTCTCGGTGATCATGGTCGTGCCGCTCGGCGTGATCGGTGCGCTGCTCGCGGCCACGATGCGCGGCCTCGAGAACGACGTGTTCTTCCAGGTCGGCCTGCTGACCACCGTGGGCTTGTCCGCGAAGAACGCGATTCTGATCGTCGAGTTCGCGCGCGAACTGCAGCAGACGGAGAAGATGGGGCCGATCGAGGCTGCGCTGGAAGCAGCGCGCCTGCGGCTGCGTCCGATCCTGATGACGTCGCTCGCGTTCATTCTCGGCGTGATGCCGCTCGCGATCAGCAACGGCGCGGGTTCGGCCAGCCAGCACGCGATCGGTACGGGCGTGATCGGCGGGATGATCACGGCGACGTTCCTCGCGATCTTCATGATCCCGATGTTCTTCGTGAAGATCCGTGCGATCTTCAGCGGCGAGAAGGAAGACGTCGACGAGGCGCTGCGCCTGGCTCAGGAGCACTCGCACCACGAAGAGAAGCCGGGCAACGGCGACGAAGGCAACAAGGGACAGTGATGATGCAAAAACACGCTTTGACTGCAATCGCAGTCGCGCTCTTTGCCACGGGCTGCACGATGGCGCCGCACTACAAGCGGCCCGACGCACCCGTCGCGCAGGCGTACCCGGCCGGCGGCGTCTACGCGACGCAGCCGGGCGCAGCCGGCGCGCGCAGCGCGAACGGCCAGGCGGCGACTGCCATCGGCTGGCGCGAGTTCTTCGTCGATCCGCGCCTGCAGCGGCTGATCGAGATCGCGCTGAAAAACAACCGCGACCTGCGCGTGTCGGTGCTCAATATCGAGGCGGCGCGTGCTCAGTACCAGATCACGCGTGCGGGGCTGTTCCCGACGCTCGACGGTACGGGCACGGGCAACATCCAGCGTCTGCCGGCCGGTGTGTCGACGACGAGGGCGCCGCTGATTTCGCGCACCTATAACGTTGGATTGTCCGCGTCGTGGGAGCTCGACCTGTTCGGCCGCGTGCAGAGCCTGAAGGATCAGGCGCTCGCGCAATACCTGTCGACCGCGTATGCGCGGCAGGCGTCGGAGATCTCGCTGGTGTCGCAGGTGGCGGATCAATACCTGACGCTGCTGTCGACCGACGACCTGCTGAAGGTCACGGAGGACACGCTGAAGACCGCGCAGGCATCGTACGACCTGACCAAGCTGCAGTTCGACAACGGTACGGGCTCGGAGCTCGAGCTGCGTCAGGCGCAGACGGTCGTCGAGACGGCGCTCGCGAACCAGCAGGCGCAGGCCCGTGCCCGCGCGCAGGCGCTGAACGCGCTGGTGCTGCTGATCGGCGAGCCGCTGCCGGACGACCTGCCGGCGGGCATGCCGCTCGATGCGCAGAACCTGCTGACGGACGTGCCCGCTGGCCTGCCGTCGGATCTGCTGACGCGTCGTCCTGACGTGATGCAGGCCGAGCAGACGCTGCTGGCCGCGAACGCGAACATCGGCGCGGCGCGCGCGGCGTTCTTCCCGAAGATTTCGCTGACGGGCGCGTTCGGCACCGCGAGCCCGACGCTGGGCGGCCTGTTCAAGGCCGGCACGGCGGCATGGTCGTTCGCGCCGAGCATCGCACTGCCGATCTTCGAGGGCGGGCAGAACATCGCGAACCTCGATCTCGCGCACGTGCAGAAGCGCATCGAGATCGCGAACTACGAGAAGGCGATCCAGTCGGCATTCCGCGAAGTGTCGGATGGCCTCGCCGCACGCGGCACGTACGACCAGCAGATCGCGGCGCTCGAGCGCAACGAGCACGCGCAGCAACGTCGTTTCGACTTGTCGGACCTGCGTTACAAGAACGGTGTCGACAGCTACCTGTCGGTGCTGACCGCGCAGACGGATCTGTACTCGGCGCAGCAGTCGCTGATCAGCGCACGCCTGGCACGCTGGACGAACCTGGTCGACCTGTACCGCGCGCTCGGCGGCGGCTGGATCCAGCATGCCGGCGAAGCGCCGCGCGCGCCGGATGCGCCGGTCGACTACGACAAGGCGGCGGCTCCTGCGCCCGCGTCGGCAACGGCGACGAACGGGTAAGCACCGAGAAGGGCGGGCGCGGGTCACCGCGCTTGCCCTTCGAACCGGCTGTATGCGGAAACGAGAACGCCACGGACGAAAGTCCGTGGCGTTTTCTTTTGCGCTGCCGGATCGTGCGGGAAATCAAGCAAAACGCCACGGCATGCCGTGGCGTTTTTCGTTACCGCTTCGCGCCATCGTCCGGCGCGGCGCGATCAGTGGTGCACGTCGGCGGGCCGCCCATCGAAATCGTGCCCCGCGCGCCGAATCTCGCAGCGCGCATCCTTTTCGCCTTTCACGCCGTTGAACACGATGTTCAGGATCACGGCCGTGGCCGATGCCAGCAGGATGCCGCTGTGCAGGATCGGTGCGAGCGCGGGCGGCAGCTTCGAGAAGAAGTGCGGCGACACGACCGGCACGAGGCCCATGCCGACGCTCACCGCGACGATGAACAGGTTGTGCGAGTTCTGCACGAAGTCGACCTTCGACAGCACCTTGATGCCGTTCGCGGCGACCATCCCGAACATCACGATGCCTGCGCCGCCGAGCACGAACGGCGGCACCGACGCGACGACCTGCGCCATCTTCGGGAACAGGCCGAGCAGCACGAGGATCACGCCGCCCGTCGCGCACACGAAGCGGCTCTTCACGCCCGTCACGCCGATCAGGCCGACGTTCTGCGAGAACGACGTATGCGGGAACGAGTTGAAGATGCCGCCGATCAGCGTGCCGAGGCCGTCGACGCGCAGGCCGCGCACGAGGCGCTCCTGGTTGACCGGGCGATCGACCATGTCGCCCACCGCGAGGAACATGCCGGTGGATTCGATGAACGTGACGAACATCACCGTGACCATCGTCACGATCGACAGCGGATCGAAGTGCGGCAGACCGAAGTGGAACGGCATCACGAAACCGACCCACGGCGCATGCGCGACGCCGTCGGTGTTCACGCGGCCGAGCGCGAAGGCGATCACGAAGCCGGCGACGATGCCGAGCAGCACCGAGATGTTCGCGACGAAACCGCGGCCGAACTTGTTGATCAGCAGGATCAGCGTGAGCACGAGCAGCGACAGGCCGAGATAGACGGGGCTGCCGTATTCGGGGTTGCCGACGCCGCCGGCCGCCCAGTTGATGCCCACTTCCATCAGCGACAGCCCGATCACGGCGATCACCGTGCCGACGACCACGGGCGGGAAGAACCGCAACAGCTTGCCGATCATCGGCGCGAGCACGATGCCGATGATGCCGGCGGCGATGGTCGAACCGAAGATGTCGAGAATGCCGAGGCCGGGGTTCGTGCCGATCGCGATCATCGGGCCGACGGCCGCGAACGTGCAGCCCATGATGACGGGCAGGCGGATGCCGAAGATCCACAGGCCGAGTGTCTGGATCAGCGTGGCGATGCCGCACGAAAACAGATCGGCGCTGATCAGGAACGCGATCTGGTCTTTCGGCAGCTTGAGCGCCGCGCCGACGATAAGCGGCACGGCGACGGCGCCGGCGTACATGACGAGGACGTGTTGCAGGCCAAGCGTTACCAGCTTGCCGGTCGGCAGCACCTCATCGCACGGATGGACCGTGTTCGATTGCATCTGTCTCACTCCATGATCTTGTTTTCGGGGTGATACGAAGTTATTCGGAATGAATCCATGCAACAAGAGCACTGGGTTCTATTCCGTTCTTTGCTGGTTCGATATGCCATTTCGGTATGGAACAGGGGGGCGATCATCGGGAAACTGCCGCGGGAGTGAGGTTCACCGGTTTTATAGCGCTTCAAAATAGCGCCGGCCCCCATGTCAAATATGGCGCGCTTTATGGTGTGTATCGGGTGAGTCGCATAGTGGCAAAAAGCGGTGTGTGGAAATCGCGCCGGGTTAACCCGCGAACGGCCGCTTTTGCGTGCAAGGTGCAGCCCGGTGGAGGGCGCCGATCCGACCGCACTTTGTATGCGTCGAGGCGGCGGCAAAAAGCGGGGCGCCCATCGCGATCCCGTTATCATCGACATCCGTTCACACGAATCTCCTTCACGTCATGCGCCTGCTCGGAATCGACCTCGGCACCGGCTCCGTCAAACTCGTCACGCTCGATGCCGACGGCGTCGAGCGCGCGGTCGCGAGCGAACCTTATGCGTTGTCGTCGCCGCGGCCGGGCTGGGCGGAAATCGCCCCCGACGCGTGGTGGCAGGCGCTGGTGCGCGCAGCCGCGCGACTGCCGGCCGACGAGCGCGCGCAGGTCGCGGCGATCGGTTTTTCGGGCCAGATGCATGGCGTCGTGCTGATCGACGCGGCGGGCCAGCCGGTGCGGCCCGCGCTGCTGTGGCCGGACACGCGCGCGGTGCGCGAGGCGGACGCGGCTGACTGGGCCGCCGCCGGATCGCCCGTCCCACCGAATCCCGTCGCGCCCGGCATGGCGGGCCCGCTGTTGCGCTGGCTGGCCACGCACGAACCCGACGCGCTGCGCGTCGCGCGCTGGGCCGTGCAGCCGAAGGACTGGCTGCGCATCGCACTGGGCGGCGACGTCGCGGCCGACCCGAGCGACGCGTGCGCAACCGCGCTCGCGACGCCCGACGGCGCGTGGGACAACGCATTGATCGACACGCTCGGCCTGCCTGCCGACCGCTTCGCGCCGGTGCGTGCGTCCACCGCGCGCTGCGGCGTGCTCGGCGCGCAGGCCGCGGCCGCGCTCGGCCTGCCGGCCGGCGTGCCGCTCGCGACGGGCGCGGCCGATACCGCGTGCGCGGCGCTCGGCAGCGGGCTGGCCGCGGCAGGCGACGCGCTGCTGACGACCGGCAGCGGCGGGCAGATCGTCGTGCTCGCGGATACGTTGCCGCCCGCGCGGCGCGGCTTGCATCGCTATCGTGCGGCAGCCGGCGGCGGCTATTACACGATGGCGGCGATGCAGAACGTCGGGCTCGCGCTCGAAGCCGTGCGCGGCTGGCTCGGCTACGCGCGATGGGCCGATGCGTATGACGAAGCGTTCGCCCAGCCGGCGTCCGAACGGCTGTGCTTCCTGCCGTACCTGACCGGCGAGCGTTCGCCGTGGATGAACCCCGATGCGCGCGGCGGCTGGCTCGGCCTCGGGCTCGCCGACACGCGCGGCGCGATGATGCGCGCCGCATTCGAAGGCGTCGCGTTCGCGTTGCGCGCGGGGCTCGATGCGATCCGCGACGCCGATCGCGGCGACGCGGTGACAACGCTGCGTCTCGCGGGCGGCGGCTCGGTCGATCCGCGCTGGCGCCAGTTGCTCGCCGACGCGCTCGGCGCGTCGCTGCACGCGATCGATTGCCCGAACGCCGCGACGCGCGGCGCCGCGCTGCTCGCGGGCGTCGCGATCGGGCATTGGCGTGAAGATGCGTTGCGCGCGCTGGCGCCGGGCGCGTCGCCGATCGCCGCCCCGCACGACGACCGCCTGCTGGCCGCCCGCCACGCGCGCTTCATCGATCTGTACGCCCGCACGGATGCATGGTTCACGACGGGCGTTTAAACTCGAACACTTGTTCTTTTGCGCCAGCGATGACGCATCCTGGCAAGCCGGCGACCGTTTCCCGCACGCGATGCGCGGCGGGAGCGGCCATCATGGCGAGCACGAGATTCTTGCGCCGTGCCACGCGGCACGGCTTCGACCGCTTTGCACGAAACCCGGGCCGGCGCCGCACGCCGGCCCGGGCCGATCTCACCGACACACAGGAGTGACACGATGAAAACGAAAGCCGCGATTGCATGGAAGGCGGGTGCGCCGCTGACGATCGAGGAAGTCGATCTCGAAGGGCCGCGCGCCGGCGAAGTGCTGATCGAAGTGAAGGCGACGGGCATCTGCCACACCGACTACTACACGCTGTCGGGCGCCGATCCGGAAGGGATCTTCCCGGCGATCCTCGGCCATGAAGGCGCGGGCGTGGTGGTCGACGTCGGCCCCGGCGTCGGCACGGTGCGCAAGGGCGACCACGTGATTCCGCTCTACACGCCCGAATGCCGCGAGTGCAAGTTCTGCCTGTCGCGCAAGACCAACCTGTGCCAGAAGATCCGCGCGACGCAGGGCAAGGGCCTGATGCCGGACGCGACGTCGCGCTTCTCGCTCGACGGCAAGCCGCTGTTCCACTACATGGGCACGTCGACGTTCTCGAACTACATCGTCGTGCCGGAGATCGCCGTCGCGAAGGTGCGCGAGGACGCGCCGTTCGACAAGATCTGCTACATCGGCTGCGGCGTGACGACGGGCGTCGGCGCGGTCGTGTACTCGGCGAAGGTCGAGGCCGGTGCGAACGTGGTCGTGTTCGGCCTCGGCGGGATCGGCCTGAACGTGATCCAGGGCGCGAAGATGGTCGGCGCGGACAAGATCATCGGCGTCGACATCAACCCGAAGCGCGTCGAGCTCGCGAAAAAGTTCGGGATGACGCACTTCATCAACCCGAACGAAGTCGAGAACGTCGTCGACCACATCGTGCAGTTGACCGACGGCGGCGCCGACTATTCGTTCGAATGCGTCGGCAACGTGAAGCTGATGCGCCAGGCGCTCGAATGCACGCACAAGGGCTGGGGCCAGTCGTTCATCATCGGCGTGGCGGCGGCGGGCGAGGAGATCAGCACGCGTCCGTTCCAGCTGGTGACGGGCCGGGAGTGGAAGGGCTCGGCGTTCGGCGGCGCGCGCGGGCGCACCGACGTGCCGAAGATCGTCGACTGGTACATGGAAGGCAAGATCAACATCGACGACCTGATCACGCACACGCTGCCGCTCGAGCGGATCAACGAAGGCTTCGACCTGATGAAGGCCGGCGAGTCGATCCGCTCGGTCGTGCTGTACTGACCGGAGCGCACCGCCATGCTCGAACTCGTTTCCTCGCATGCGTGCCACGGCGGCGAGCAGCGTTTCTACCGTCACGATTCGGCGGCCATCGGCCTGCCGATGAAGTTCTCGGTGTATCTGCCGCCGCAGGCCGCGCACGGGCGCGTGCCGGCGCTGTTCTATCTCGCGGGGCTCACGTGCACCGACGAGACGTTCGCGATCAAGGCCGGCGCGCAGCAATACGCGGCGCGGCACGGCATCGCGCTCGTGATGCCCGACACGAGCCCGCGCGGCGCGGGCGTGCCGGGCGAGACCGATGCGTGGGACTTCGGCGTCGGCGCGGGTTTCTACGTCGATGCGACCGAAGCGCCGTGGTCGACGCATTACCGGATGGAGTCGTACGTGACGGGCGAGCTGCGCGAGCTCGTCACGGCCGAGCTGCCGATCGACGGCGCGCGGCTCGGCATCTTCGGTCACTCGATGGGCGGGCACGGGGCGCTGACGCTCGCGTTGCGTCATCCGGGCCTGTACCGGTCGGTGTCGGCGTTCGCGCCGATCGCCGCGCCGACGCGCTGCCCGTGGGGCGAGAAGGCGTTCTCCGGTTATCTCGGCGCCGATCGCGAGACGTGGAAGGCGCACGACGCGAGCGAGCTCGTCGCGCGCGCCGATGCGCCGAAGTTCGCGGACGGCATCCTCGTCGATCAGGGGCTGGCCGACCAGTTCCTCGCGAACCAGCTGAACCCGGACGTATTCGAAGCCGCGTGCGCGAAGGCCGGCCAGCCGCTGACGCTGCGCCGCCATCCGGGCTACGACCACGGCTACTACTTCATCTCGACGTTCATCGCCGACCACCTCGCACATCATGCGCGTGTGCTGGCGCGGTGAGCCGGAACCGACACACGTCGCGCATATGGCGCGCCGCGACGTAATCGCGGGCGCATGAAAAAACGCCGGCGCTGCCCTCGGGCACGCCGGCGTTTTCATTGGCATCGGGCGGCGATGCGCCGGGCCGCGATCAGTTGCGTCGCAACAGGCTCGCGCCGTACACGAGCGCCGACAGCGCGGTGATCCAGAAGCTCGTCGGCCAGTCGGTGTGATACGCGAGCACGATGCCGGCCCACGCTTCGAACAGCGCGAACAGGGCGGCGAGCAGCACGCCCGTCGACAGTCGCGTCGACACGTTCTGCGCGGCCGCGGCCGGCCCGACCAGCAGTGTGAACACGAGCAGCACGCCGACGATCTGCGTGGCCGCGGCCACCGCGAGCGCGCACACCGCGAGGAACAGCATCGACACCGTGCGCAGCGACACGCCCTTGGCTTCGGCCAGTTCGGGCTGCAGCGACGCGAACAGCAACGGCCGCGCGATCAGCGCGAGCGCGGCGAGGCTCACCGCGCCGATGCCAGCGAGCACCGCGAGCGTGTCATGGCTGACCGCGAGCACGTTGCCGAACAGCAAGGCGGTGACCTGCGTCGCGAACGACGTGTAGAAGTGCAGGAACAACAGGCCGAAGCCGAGCGCGCCCGACAGGATCACGCCGATCGCGACGTCGCGGCCCGCGAGCTTTTCGCCGAGCGCGCCCATCCCGATTCCTGCCACGAGCGTGAAGCCGACCATCCCCCAGATCGGCGAGATGCCGAGCAGCACCGCGCCCGTCGCGCCGGTGAAGCCGACGTGCGACAGCGCGTGACCGGCGAAGGTCTGCCCGCGCAGCACCAGGAAATAGCCGACGATGCCCGCGAGCACCGCGACGATCCCCGACGCCGCGAAGGCGTTGATCATGAAGTCGTATTCAAACATCGTGCGAATGCCCGGGATGAGCGTGTCCGTGGTGGTGATGGCCGTGGCCGCCGCCACCGCCGTGCGAATGGCCGTCGTCGTCCTCGTGTTCGTGATCGTGCTTCTCGACTTCGACGTCGCCCGACATCACGAAGATCTTGCCGTTCACGCGCATCACGTCGATCGGCGAGCCGTAGAGGCGCGATAGCACGGGCTTCGTGATCACCTCGTCGACGGTGCCGAGCGCCGCGACGCCGTTGCCGAGATACAGCACGCGGTCGAGCGCGTTCAGCAGCGGGTTCAGTTCGTGAGCGGAGAACAGCACGGTGATGCCGAGCTCGCGCTGCACGTTGCGCACGAGTTCGACGACGCCGCGCTGGTGGTGCGGGTCGAGGCTGATCAGCGGCTCGTCGAGCAGCAGCAACTTCGGATTGCCGAGCAGGCATTGCGCGAGCAGCAGGCGCTGCCGTTCGCCGCCCGACAGTTCGGACAGCGGCCGGCGCGCGAGCGACGGGCCGCCGACGAGGTCGAGCACGCGATCGACGTCGCGGCGCGTGGCCGCGTTCGTGTGCGGCAGGCCCCAGCGGTGGCCGTCGGCGGCCATCGCGACGAAGTCGTAACCGCGCATCCGGCGGTTCGCGAGGCCGCTCCTGATCTGCGGCATGTAGCCGATCGATGCGTTGCCGCGCGCGACCGGCACGCCGCCGACCGACAGCGTGCCGGCCGACACGGGGACGAGGCCGAGCACCGCGCGCATCAGCGTCGTCTTGCCCGCGCCGTTCGGCCCGAGCACGCCGACGAATTCGCCGGGCTCGATCGAGAAGCTGACGTCGCGCAGGATCGTGCGGCCGCCCAGTTCGAGCGTGACGCGATCGAGTGCGAGTGCGTGGGGAGTGGCGGTCATGGGGTTACGGTGGTCTGTTACTTGCCGGCGGAAAGCGCGTTGCCGAGCGCGTCGAGCTGGCCGCCCATCCATTGCTGGAAGGTCTTGCCGGCCGGCTGCGTCTCGGTGACGCTGACGGTCGGCACGCCGCCGTCGCGCGCGATCTTCAGCATGCGCTTGGTCATCGGCTCCTCGGCCTGGCTGTTGTAGATCAGCACGCGCACCTGCTTCTTGCGCAGGTCGCCCTCGAACGCGGCGACGTCCTGCGCGCTGGCTTCGGTGTCGTTCATCGTCGCGAGCTGGAAGCGCTGGTTGCGCATGTCGAGGCCGATCGCGTCCGACATATAGCCGAACACGGGCTCGGTGGCCGTCACGGGCACGCCCTTGTATTTCGCGCGCAGCGCGGCGATCTTGTCGTCGACGGGCTTCAGCGACGCGACGAACTTCTGCAGGTTCGCCTCGTATTCGGCCTTGTTCGCCGGGTCGGCGCGGCCCAGCTCGGCCGCGATCGCGCGTGCGGCCGCCGGCATCGTCGCCGGGTCGTACCACAGGTGCGGGTTGTCGCCGGCCTTCTTGCCGACGAGATCGGCGACGACGATCGTCGCGCGCTTCGCCTGTTTCGACGCGCCGAGCAACTTGCCCATCCACGGATCGTAGTCGGCGCCGTTGTAGATCACGACCTGCGCGTGCTGGAGCGCGCGGGCCGTCTTCGGGCTCGCTTCGAACAGGTGCGGGTCCTGATCCGGATTGCTGAGGATGCTGGTGACCGCGACGTGGCGGCCGCCTATCTGCGACGCGACGTCGCCGTAGAAATTCTCCGCGGCGACGACGTTGACGGTCGCGGCCTGCGCGACCACGGGCGCGGCGAACGACAGCGCGGCGACGGCGGCGGCCAGCCAGCGGACAGGCGACAGGGCGCGCCGCGGCGCGCGCTTCAGGGCAATGGACATGGAACTCCTCGTTGGAAGGGCGACGCGTACGCCGCGCGATTCGGCGTCAGCGCTGCGCGGGCTTGCGCTTGCAGTGCCCGCACAGGCCGCTCAGCTCGACGACCTGGTGGTGGACTTCGAAACCGTGCGCGGGCTCGCTCGCGGACAACTGCTTCGCGAGGTCGCCGCCGGGAATCTCGACGGTGTCGCCGCACGAATCGCAGATCAGGAACTGGCCTTCGTGCGGCACGCCGATCTCGCAGCAGGCGAAGAACGCGTTCTTCGATTCGATCCGGTGGATGAAGCCGTGCTCGACGAGGAAATCCAGCGCGCGATAGACGGTCGTCGGCGGCACGCGGCCGCGCTGCGGTTCGAGTTCGGCAAGCAGGTCGTACGCGCCGATCGGGCGCTGTGCGGCCAGCACGCGTTCGTAGACCTGGCGGCGTAGCGGCGTCCACGCGAGCCCGTGCTCGGCGGCGAATGCGTCGGCCCGGGACAGCCGGGCGTCAATGGACGATGAGGTAGCCATGGCGTGAAGCAGGGCGATGAAACAAAGTACGGCGATGATATAACGTATCGTCGCGTCGTGCAGCGCGAATTCCGTTTTCCGCCTCGTTCCGCCCACGCTCCGTCCCCTTCATCGTCGATACCACCGCGCCGCACCGTGCGTCCCGCGCCTTGCCGCGCGGGCACGGCGGGGCGTCGTCGTGCGCCGCCGTGCCGCAGCGCGTCATAGAAAGCCGTCACGTCGCCTTGACAGCGCGCATCGCGTATCCGATCATTCGATCACTAACAGAGCAATTGATCGGTAGATGAGCGTTCGCTCACCTCGACCGTCGTGCAACAGAACGAACCGGAGACAGCCAGTGAGACTGGAAGACAAGGTCGCGATCCTGACGGGCGCCGCAAGCGGCATCGGCGAGGCGGTCGCGCAACGCTATCTGGACGAGGGCGCGCGCTGCGTGCTCGTCGACGTGAAGCCGGCAGGCGGCTCGCTCGCGCGGCTGATCGAGGCCAATCCGGGCCGCGCGGTGGCCGTCACGGCCGACGTCACGCGCCGCGACGACATCACGCGGATCGTCGCCACGGCGGTCGAGCGCTTCGGCGGCGTCGACATCCTGTTCAACAACGCGGCGCTGTTCGACATGCGCCCGCTCCTCGATGAATCCTGGGACGTGTTCGACCGGCTGTTCTCGGTCAACGTGAAAGGGCTGTTCTTCCTGATGCAGGCGGTTGCGCAACGGATGGTCGAGCAGGGGCGCGGCGGCAAGATCGTCAACATGTCGTCGCAGGCCGGCCGCCGCGGCGAGGCGCTCGTTTCGCACTACTGCGCGACCAAGGCCGCGGTGATCAGCTATACGCAGTCGGCCGCGCTCGCGCTCGCGCCGCACCGGATCAACGTGAACGGCATCGCGCCGGGCGTGGTCGACACGCCGATGTGGGAGCAGGTCGATGCGCTGTTCGCGCGCTACGAGAACCGGCCGCTCGGCGAGAAGAAGCGGCTCGTCGGTGAAGCCGTGCCGCTCGGCCGCATGGGCGTGCCGGGCGACCTGACGGGCGCCGCGCTGTTCCTCGCGTCGGCCGATGCCGACTACATCACCGCCCAGACGTTGAACGTCGATGGCGGCAACTGGATGAGCTGACGTGGCGCCGCTCGCACGCGCCATCCGCCGGCCGGCCCGCGACGCAGCGGCCGCCGTCGCACGAGGAGGGCTCGCCTGATGGCCGAGATCGTCGTCGCCGGCGAACTGCTGGCCGAATTCGTCGCCGCCGAGCGCGGCCAGGGTTTCGATACGCCAGGCCTGTTCGAAGGACCGTTCCCGAGCGGCGCGCCGGCGATCTTCGCCGATCAGGCCGCGCGGCTCGGTGCGCGCGTCGCGTATGCGGGCTGCGTCGGCCGCGATGCGTTCGGCGATGCGATCGTCGCGCGGCTCGCCCGGGACGGCGTCGACGTCGCGCGCATTCGTCGCGTCGCCCGCCCGACCGGCACCGCGTTCGTCGCGTATCGCGACGACGGCTCGCGCAGTTTTGTGTTCACGTTGTCGACCAGTGCCGCGGCGTGCGTCGATGCGTCCGACGTCGACACCGCGATGTTCGACGGCTGCCGCTACTTCCACGTGATGGGCTCGTCGCTGACGAGCGAATCGGCGATCGCGGCCGTGCAGCGCGGCGTGATCGAGGCTGCGCGCGCCGGCGCCAAGGTGTCGTTCGATCCGAACGTGCGGCCTGAAATGCTGAGTTTCCGCCCGATGCGCGCGGCGCTCGACGAGATGCTCGCCGCGTGCCACCTGTTCCTGCCGAGCGAAGCCGACCTGCCGTTCTTCTGCGGCCCGCAGCCGGCCGAGCGCGCGATCGCGGGCCTGCTCGCGACGCATCCGCTGCTCGAGCGCGTCGTGCTCAAACGCGGCGCGCAAGGCAGCGTCGCGTTCGATCGCGCGCACCGTGCCGAAGCGCCGGCGTTCCCGGTCGACGAAGTCGATCCGACCGGCGCCGGCGACTGCTTCGGCGGCACGCTGGTCGCGAGCCTCGTCGCGGGCGTGGCCGTCGACGTCGCGCTGCGCCGTGCGAACGCGGCCGGCGCGATCGCGGTCACGCGGCGCGGCCCGATGGAAGGCAACAGCAGCGCGGCCGAGATCGACCGCTTCCTGACCGAACGGGGGATCGCATGTCCGGCCTGACGACCGTTGCCGAACGCCCGCGCACCGCGCACGCGGACACCGTGCTGCGGATGATCTTCGACGCGAACCGCGCGGACGCGCAGCGCGGCATCTATTCGGTCTGCAGCGCGCACCGGCTGGTGCTGGAGGCCGCGTGCGAAGCCGCGCGCGCGGACGGCTCGCCGCTCTTGATCGAGGCGACCTGCAATCAGGTCAACCATCTCGGCGGCTATACGGGCATGACGCCGGCCGATTTTCGTCGCGACGTCGATGCGATTGCCGCGCGCTGCGGGCTCGCGTCGTCGGCGCTCGTGCTCGGCGGCGACCATCTCGGCCCGAACCCGTGGCGGCACCGTCGCGCGGCCGACGCGATGCGGGAAGCCGCTGCGATGGTCGCCGCGTATGTCGAAGCCGGTTTCGAAAAGATCCACCTCGATGCGAGCATGGCGTGCGCGGACGATCCGGCACGGCTCGACGATCGCACGATCGCCGCGCGCGCGGCGGAGCTGTGCCGTGTCGCGGAAGACGCGGCGGCGCGCGTCGGGATCGCGCCCGTCTACGTGATCGGCACCGAGGTGCCGACGCCGGGCGGCGAGGTGAGCGGCGACGCAAGTAACGATGCGATCGCGCAGATCGCGGTCACGCGCAGCGACAGCATCGCGGCGACGCTCGACGCGCACCGCCGCGCGTTCTCGGCGGCCGGGCTCGACGACGCGTGGACGCGCGTCGTCGCGATCGTCGCGCAGCCGGGCGTCGACTTCGACGATCGCCACGTGCTCGATTACGACAGTGCCAAGGCCGCGTCACTGGGCGCGAGTATCCTGCAGACACCGCGCCTCGTGTTCGAAGCGCATTCGACCGATTACCAGACGGAAGCCGCGCTCGCCGCGCTGGTGCGCGACCACTTCGCGGTGCTGAAGGTCGGCCCCGCGCTGACGTTCGCGCTGCGCGAGGCGCTGTTCGCGCTGACGTTCATCGAGGACGCGCTGATCGACGACGTCGCGCAGCGCTCGCGGTTGCGCGACGTCGTCGATGCGGCGATGCGCGCGCAGCCCGAACACTGGGCGCCGTACTACCGCGGCGACGAGACCGCGCAGCGGCTCGCGCGCCAGTTCAGCTACAGCGACCGCATCCGCTATTACTGGCTGCAGCCGGCCGTCGCGGCCGCGGTCGAGCAGCTGTTCGGCAACCTCGCGCGGCAGCCGGTGCCGGAGACGCTCGTCGCGCAGTGGCTGCCGGATGTCTACGCGGCGTGCCGCGCGGGCGGCCTCGCGAAAGAGCCGCGCGCATGGGTGCGCCACCGGATACGCGACGTGATCGCGCACTATGCGCGCGCGTGCGGGATGCAGCGGCCGGCATGACGGGCCGCGAAGGAAACGACGCAACACCGACACAAGACCGACGACATTTCGAACAATCACAGGAGACATGCCATGCAACGAAAGATGCTCGACGCCGCCGCACGCTGTTTCGCCGGAGCCGCGCTCGCGACGGCGGCCTGCGCGGCGTCCGCCGGCACGCTGACGATCGCGACGCTGAACAACCCCGACATGATCGAGCTGAAGAAGCTGTCGCCGGCGTTCGAGAAGGCGAACCCCGACATCAAGCTGAACTGGGTGATCCTCGAGGAGAACGTGCTGCGCCAGCGCGCGACGACCGACATCACGACCGGCAGCGGCCAGTTCGACGTGATGGCGATCGGCACCTATGAAACGCCGCAGTGGGGCAAGCGTGGCTGGCTCGCGCCGATCACGGGGCTGCCGGCCGACTACGACCTGAACGACATCGTGAAGACCGCGCGCGACAGCCTGTCGTACAACGGTCAGCTCTACGCGCTGCCGTTCTACGTCGAAAGCTCGATGACGTTCTACCGCAAGGACCTGTTCGCGGCGAAGGGGCTGAAGATGCCCGACCAGCCGACCTACGACCAGATCGCCGAATTCGCGGACAAGCTGACCGACAAGTCGAAGGGCACCTACGGGATCTGCCTGCGCGGCAAGGCCGGCTGGGGCGAGAACATGGCGTACGTGTCGACGGTCGTGAACACGTTCGGCGGACGCTGGTTCGACGAGAACTGGAACGCGCAGCTCACGTCGCCCGAATGGAAGAAGGCGATCAATTTCTACGTGAACCTGCTGAAGAAGAACGGCCCGCCGGGAGCGAGCTCGAACGGCTTCAACGAGAACCTGACGCTGACCGCGTCCGGCAAGTGCGCGATGTGGATCGACGCGACGGTCGCGGCCGGGATGCTCTACAACAAGCAGCAGTCGCAGGTGGCCGACAAGATCGGCTTCGCGGCCGCGCCGGTCGCCGCGACGCCGAAGGGCTCGCACTGGCTGTGGGCGTGGGCGCTGGCCGTGCCGAAGACGTCGAAGCAGCAGGACGCCGCGCGCAAGTTCATCGCGTGGGCGACGTCGAAACAGTACATCGAGATGGTCGGCAAGGACGAAGGCTGGGCGTCGGTGCCGCCGGGCACGCGTACGTCGACGTATCAGCGCGCCGAGTACAAGGCCGCCGCGCCGTTCTCGGACTTCGTGCTGAAGGCGATCGAGACGGCCGACCCGAACGATCCGTCGCTGAAGAAGGTGCCGTACACGGGCGTGCAGTACGTCGGGATTCCTGAATTCCAGTCGTTCGGCACGGTGGTCGGCCAGTCGATCGCGGGCGCGGTCGCGGGCCAGATGTCGGTCGACCAGGCGCTCGCCGCCGGACAGGCCGCGGCCGACCGCGCAGTGCGGCAGGCCGGCTACAAGAAGTAACGCGCAAGCCGTCGCGCGGCCCGCATCGTGCGCCTTGGTGCACGGCGCGGGCCGGCTAGGCCGACAGGCGGGCAGGCCGTTCGCGCCCGCGCATCAACCGGAGGGACTCCGATCATGCGTCACCTGCGTCTTCCCCTGAGTCACGCTCACGCGCCGTCGGTCGGCGACGCGTCGTCGCCGCCCGGCGCCCCGCGCCGCGCGCGCGGCGGCGCGAGCTGGCTCGTGTCGCCGTCCGTCGCGGTGCTGCTGCTGTGGATGTCGATTCCGCTCGCGATGACGATCTGGTATTCGTTCTCGCGCTACAACCTGCTGAACCCGGACGTGAAGGGCTTCGCCGGGTTCGACAACTACCGCTTCCTCGCGACCGATCCGTCGTTCCTGCCGGCGATCTGGCACACGCTGGTGCTGATCGGCGCGGTGCTCGCGATCACCGTGATCGGCGGCGTGCTGATGGCCGTGCTGTTCGACCGCAAGTTCTACGGGCAGGGCGTCGCGCGGCTGCTCGCGATCGCGCCGTTCTTCGTGATGCCGACCGTCTCCGCGCTGATCTGGAAGAACATGATCCTGCATCCGGTGTACGGGCTCGTCGCGAACGCGATGCGCGCGCTCGGGATGACGCCGATCGACTGGTTCGCCGATTACCCGTTGACCGCCGTGATCATCATCGTCGCGTGGCAGTGGCTGCCGTTCGCGTTCCTGATCCTGTTCACCGCGATCCAGTCGCTCGACCAGGAGCAGAAGGAGGCCGCGCGCATCGACGGCGCCGGCCCGATCGCGATGTTCTTCTACATCACGCTGCCGCACCTGAAGCGCGCGATCGCCGTGGTCGTGATGATGGAGACGATCTTCCTGCTGTCGATCTTCGCGGAAATCTATACGACGACCGGCGGCGGCCCGGGCGACGCGACGACCAACCTGTCGTACCTGATCTATGCGCTCGGCCTGCAGCAGTTCGACGTCGGCCTCGCATCCGCGGGCGGCATCATCGCCGTCGTGGTCGCGAACGTCGTGTCGTTCTTCCTCGTGCGGATGCTCGCGCGCAACCTGAAGGGAGAGTACGAAAAATGAGCGACCTGACCTTGGCAGGCCGGCGCACGCCGGCCGTGTTCGATCTCGTGCGGCGCGCGCTGCCCGGTACGCTCGCGTGGCTGATCGCGCTCCTGCTGTTCTTCCCGATCTTCTGGATGGCGATCACCGCGTTCAAGACCGAACAGCAGGCGTACGCGTCGACGCTGTTCTTCATGCCGACGCTGGACAGCTTCCGCGAGGTGTTCGCGCGCAGCAACTACTTCGGGTTCGCGTGGAATTCGATCCTGATCTCGGCCGGCGTCACGGTGATCTCGCTGCTGTTCGCGGTGCCGGCCGCGTACGCGATGGCGTTCTTCCCGAACCACCGCACGCAGAAGGTGCTGCTGTGGATGCTGTCGACCAAGATGATGCCGTCAGTCGGCGTGCTGGTGCCGATCTACCTGCTGTGGAAGAACGCGGGGCTGCTCGATACCGTGTCGGGGCTCGTGATCGTCTATACGCTGATCAACCTGCCGATCGCGGTGTGGATGACCTTCACGTACTTCAACGAGATCCCGAAGGACATCCTGGAAGCCGGGCGCATCGACGGCGCGTCGACGTGGCAGGAGATCGTCTACCTGCTGATGCCGATGGCGCTACCGGGGCTCGCGTCCACCGCGCTGCTGCTCGTGATCCTGTCGTGGAACGAGGCGTTCTGGAGCATCAACCTGTCGAGCTCGAACGCGGCGCCGTTGACGGTGTTCATCGCGTCGTACTCGAGCCCCGAAGGGCTGTTCTGGGCGAAGCTGTCCGCGGCTTCGCTGCTCGCGGTCGCGCCGATCCTGATCGTCGGCTGGCTGTCGCAGAAGCAGCTCGTGCGCGGGCTCACGTTCGGGGCGGTTAAATGAGCGGCGCAAGCAAAGGCGCGGCCGGTCACGGCGTGAACGTGCTGATCTGCGATTGCGACGGCGTGCTGATCGACAGCGAGGCCGTGGCCGCCGACGTGATCGTGCGCGAACTCGATGCGCGCTGGCCGGGCGTCGATGCGCGGCCGGCCGTGATGCCGCTGCTCGGGCTGCGCATCGAGCGCGTGCTAGCTGGCGCGAGCGACGCGGTCGGCCGCACGCTGTCGGCCGACGACGTCGACGCGATCCGCCGCGCGGTTGAGGCGGCGGCCGTCAACGCGCCGATGGTCGACGGCATCGATGCGGCGCTGGCCGCGATCGACCTGACGACGGCGTGCGCGAGCAACAGCTATCGCGCGTACGTCGAAGCGGCGCTCGCGCGCACCGGCCTCGCGCGCTTTTTCGGCGACCGGTTGTTCTGCGCGGATTCGGTCGCGCGGCCGAAGCCGGCGCCCGACGTGTATCTGGCAGCCGCACGCGCGCTCGGCGTGGTGCCCGCGCAATGCCTGGTGGTCGAGGACAGCGTGACCGGCATCACCGCGGCGGCCGCGGCCGGCATGACCGTGCTCGGCTTCGTCGGCGGCGGGCACGCGTCGGCGGCGCAGATCGACGCGTTGCGCGGCATCGGCGCGCGGCACGTATTCGACGACATGCACGAGCTGCCCGGCTACGTCGCGCGCTGGCAGGCGACGGGCGCGGTGCTGCCGAACTAGCAATCAGGAACGAAGGCGCGCCGCTTTCAACGCGGCGCATCACGAACGAACGGAGACAGATCATGGCAAGCGTGCTCCTGCGCAACATCGCGAAGCGCTACGACGACACCGAAGTGCTGCGCAACGTGAACCTCGACATCGCCGACGGCGAATTCGTCGTGTTCGTCGGCCCGAGCGGCTGCGGCAAATCCACGCTGATGCGGATGATCGCCGGCCTGGAAGACATTTCGAACGGCGACCTGCTGATCGACGGCGCGAAGGTCAACGACGTGCCGAGCGCGAAGCGCGGCATCGCGATGGTGTTCCAGTCGTATGCGCTGTACCCGCACATGACGCTGTACGACAACATGGCGTTCGGCCTGAAGCTCGCCGGCGCGAAGAAGCCCGAGATCGACCAGGCCGTGAAGCAGGCCGCGAAGATCCTGCACATCGATCACCTGCTCGACCGCAAGCCGAAGCAGTTGTCGGGCGGCCAGCGGCAGCGCGTCGCGATCGGCCGCGCGATCACGAGGAAGCCGAAGGTGTTCCTGTTCGACGAACCGCTGTCGAACCTCGACGCCGCGCTGCGCGTGAAGATGCGGCTGGAGTTCGCGCGGCTGCACGACGAGCTGAAGACGACGATGATCTACGTGACGCACGACCAGGTCGAGGCGATGACGCTCGCCGACAAGATCGTCGTGCTGTCGGGCGGCGCGGTGCAGCAGGTCGGCACGCCGAACGCGCTGTATCACGCGCCGGCGAACCAGTTCGTCGCGGGCTTCATCGGCTCGCCGAAGATGAACTTCCTGAAGGGCACGGTCGAATCGGCCGATGCGGGCGGCGTGCTCGTGCGCTTCGACAGCGGCGAGACGCAGCATGTCGCGGTCGATGCGGCGGGGCTGCAGCGCGGCGCCGCGGTGACCGTCGGCGTGCGGCCCGAGCATCTGCTGGTCGATGCGGCGGCGGGCGTCGCCGCGCGGACGATGGCCGTCGAGTCGCTCGGCGACGCCGCGTACCTGTATGCGGAGTCGGCCGTCGCACCGGACGGGCTGATCGCGCGGATTCCGCCGCTCGACACGTACCGCACCGGCGAGGCGCTGCGCGTGCATGCGCAGGCCGAGCACTGCCACCTGTTCGACGAGCACGGGCAGGCGCTGCGGCGGCTCAGCGCGCACGCGAAGGCGGCTTGACGGCCGCGCGCCGGTTACAGCCGCAAATGCTCGGCCATGTAGTCGACGAACGCGCGCAGCTTGGGCAGCGGATGGCGGCCCGACGGCCATAGCACGTAGAACGGCGTGCGGCTCGCGACGTGATCGTCGAGCACTGCGCGCAGCCTGCCGTCGGCGAGCGTGTCGCGCACGAAGAACTCGGGCAGGCACGCGATGCCGAGCCCGCGCAGCGCGAAGCACAGGCGCGTCTCGGCGTTGTTGCTGACCATCGAGACGGGTACCTCCGGCGGCGTGCCGGCGCGCGGCGCGCGCAGCGGCCAGATCTCGAGCTTGCCGCTGCTCGGGAATCGGTAATGCAGGCAGCGGTGCTGCGCGAGGTCGGCCGGCGTGCGCGGCGTGCCGTGCCGTTCGAGATAGTCGGGCGACGCGACCAGGTGCTGGCGGAAGTGGCCGAGCAGCCGCGACGACAGCCGGGAATCGGTCGGATGGCCGGTGCGCAGTACCACGTCGAAGCCTTCGTCGATCACGTCGACGATCCGGTCGCTGAAATCGATGTCGAGCTCGATCTCCGGATACGCGGCCATGAAATCGGCGAGCACCGGCAGTAGCAACGTGCCGATCGTCGGCAGGCTCACGCGCAGCCGCCCGCGCGGCGCCTCGACGCTCTGCGTCAGTTCCTGCTCGGCCGCGTCGATTTCGGCGATCACGCGCCGGCATCGTTCGAGAAAGCGCGTGCCTTCGGCCGTCAGCGTGATGCTGCGCGTGCTGCGGTGAAAGAGCCGCACGTTCAGGCGTGCCTCGAGCCGCGCGATGCGCTTGCCGATCGCCGATGCCGACAGTCCGAGCGCTCGGCCGGCCGCGACGAAGCTGCGCGTTTCCGCGACCTGGACGAACACGACGAAGCCGCCAAGATTTTCCATGCAGGTTCCCGATTGCGGACACCCATGTCCGGAGTGTCCGGAACTCTAACCCGATTTTTCTTCTCGTGCCGGCTCCCTACGATGGGCGTTCCTTCACTGTTCGAGGTCACGCCATGTCATCACTGCCTGTCACCGCCCGCCGCGCCGAACCGGATGCCGCGCTGCGCGCCCGGCTCGATGCCGTGCTCGACCGCGCGCTGGCCGATGCGCGCGCGGTCGGCGCGGTCGTGCTGGTCGCGCGCGACGGCGAATTGCGTTATGCACGCGCGGCCGGGCTGACCGATCGCGAAGCCGGCACGCCGATGCGCGAGGACACGCTGTTCCGGCTCGCGTCGGTATCCAAGCCGATCGTGACGGCCGCCGCGATGCGGCTGGTCGCGGCATCGAAGATCGGGCTCGACGAGCCGGTCGCGCGCTGGCTGCCCGCGTTCACGCCGACGCTCGCGGACGGCACGCCGGCGAACATCACGCTGCGGCATCTGCTGTCGCACACGGCCGGGCTCGGCTATCGCTTTCTCGAAGCCGACGCCGACGGCCCGTATGCACGCGCGGGCGTGTCCGACGGGATGGATCGCGCGAGCCTGTCGCTCGCCGAGAACGTGCGGCGCATCGCCGGCGTGCCGCTGCAGTTCGCGCCCGGCACGTCGTGGGGCTACTCGCTTGCGACCGACGTGGTCGGCGCGCTGATCGAGGCGGTCGACGGCCGCCCGCTCGCCGACGCCGTGGCGGCGCTCGTGACGACGCCGCTCGGGATGGCCGACACGGCATTTTTCACGCATGACGCGGCGCGTCTGGCGACGCCTTACGTCAGCACGCCCGACGTGCCGCGCCGGATGGCGGACGACGATCTCGTGCCGGTGTTCGACGGCACGGTCGGTATCCGCTTCGAGCCGGCGCGCGCGTTCGACGCGACCGCGTGGCCGTCGGGCGGCGCGGGCATGGTCGGCACCGCGCACGATTGCCTGACGCTGCTCGATACGCTGCGCACGGGCCTCGACGGCTGGCTCGCACCGCGCTGGATCGACGAGATGGCGCGGGTGCAGCCGGGCGCGCACGACTTGCCGGATGCGCCGGGATTCGGTTTCGGACTCGGTTTTTCCGTGCTGCATGACCCGGTGGCCGCGCAATCGCCGGAGTCGGTCGGCACCTGGCGCTGGGGCGGTGCGTACGGGCATGCGTGGTTCGTCGACCGCGCAGCCGGGCTGACGGTCGTCGCACTGACCAATACGTTATACGAAGGGATGCACGGGCGCATCGTCACCGACGTGCGCGATGCGGTGTATGGCATCGACGACCGGAGCGCGGCATGAGCGAGTGCGTATCCGTCTCCGACCGCGCTGTCGATCGTGCGGCAGATTCGTCCGCGCCGGCTCGTGCACGTCTGCCCGTCGCGAACCTGTTCGCGCTGGCCACCGCCGGCTTCATCACGGTGCTCACCGAAGCGTTGCCGGCCGGCCTGCTGCCGCTGATGAGCGCCGACCTGCACGTGACCGAGGCGCTGATCGGTCAACTGGTGACCGTCTACGCGCTGGGTTCGATCGTCGCGGCGATCCCGCTCGTCGCCGCGACGCGTGCGATGCGCCGGCGCCGGTTGCTGCTCGCGGCGCTGGCCGGCTTCGTCGTGTCGAATGCGCTGACGGCCGCGTCGCCGTACTACGCGCTCACGCTGGCCGCGCGCTTCGTCGCGGGGATGTCGGCCGGGCTGCTGTGGGCGCTGCTGGCGGGCTACGCGAGCCGGCTGGTCGACCCGTCGCTGCGCGGCAGGGCGATCGCGGTCGCGATGCTCGGCATACCGGCAGCGATGTCGATCGGCATTCCGGCCGGCACGGCGCTCGGCGCGATGTTCGGCTGGCGCGTCGCGTTCGCCGGGATCACGGTCGCGGCGCTGGCGCTGATCGGCTGGATTCGCCTGCGCGTGCCCGACTATCCGGGCCAGCCGGCCGGCGCGCGCGAGCCGGTGCTCGGCGTGATGGCGCTGCCCGGCGTGCGGCCGGTGCTGACGGTGATGTTCGCGTACGTGCTCGCGCACAACATGCTGTACACGTACGTCGCGCCGTTCCTTGCGGGCGTGCGGATGGGCGCGCAGGTCGATGTGGTGCTGTTCGTGTTCGGCGTCGCGTCCCTCGTCGGCATCGCGCTGACGGGTGCATGGATCGGCGTCGCGCAGCGGCGGCTGACGCTCGCGAGCATCGCGCTGTTCGCATTGGCGGCGGCGATGCTCGGCGCCGGGTCGGGGATGACGTTCGTCTATGCGGGCGTCGTGCTGTGGGGGCTCGCGTTCGGCGGCGCGCCGACGCTGTTCCAGACGGCCACCGCGAACGCGGCGGGGGAGTCGGCCGACGTCGCGCAGTCGATGCTGGTGACGGTCTGGAATCTCGCGATCGCCGGCGGTGGCATCGCGGGCGGGATGCTGCTCGGCGCGACCGGCGCCGGCGCGATTCCGTGGGTGCTCGTCGCGCTGCTGGCGCTGGCGTGGGTCGGCGCGTGGCGCGCACGCCGCCATGCGTTTCCGGCGCCGCGCGCGGCCTGAACCCGTGCGGGCGACGGCCGCGTCAGGCCGCCTTCGCGGCGAGCGCGGCGCGCGCGCAGGCTTCGTCGGTGACGAGCCCCGACAGCCAGCCGCCGCGCAGCGCGGCAATCACCGCGTCGTGTTTCTTCGGGCCGCCGGCGAACGCGATCGTCGGCAGCTTCGGCGGCGTGGCGAGCGCGACGCTCGTCACGCGCGCGCTGGTCGACACGGTGATCTGCGTGCCCTGCGCGTCGATCGGCACGCCGAGCAGTTCGGCCACCGCGCCGAGCGCGGTCATCTCGTCGCGCTCCTGTTCGGTGATGAAGCCGTCTTCGTAGAGCGGGCAGTGCGGGCCGATGTTGCCGATCCCGACGAACGCGACGTCGGCCTCGCCCGACAGCGCCTCGACGATCCGGTACAGCCGGTGATTGCACCACTGCGCGCGCTCGGCGTCGCTATCCGCGAACAGCGGCGCGGGCAGCAGGAAGTGCTTGCTGCCGGTTTTCTCGGAGATGTACTGCGCGACGTCGTAGCGGTTCGACGAGCCGTCGGCCGCGATCGCGCCGACCATCGACACGAGCCGGTGCTGCGGGCGGTCGATCTGCGCGATCTGCGCGACCGCGGCCTTCAGCGTCCGGCCGCTGCTGACCGCGATCACCATCGGCCGTGTTTCGTTCAGGTAGCGCTCCATCACCTGCGCGCCGGCGACCGCGAGCTTGCGGTCGATCGCGTCGGGCGCATCGGCGTCGACGGGCACGACCTCGCACATCGCGAGGCCGTAGCGTTTCGACAGCTGCGCGCCGAGATCGAGGCAGTCGGCGAGTCGATGGTCGACGCGCACGCGGATCAGGTTCTTCTCGACCGCGAACGCGACGAGGCGCTGCGCGACGGGGCGCGACACCTGCAGTTTTTCGGCGATTTCGTTCTGCGTGTCGCCCGCGACGTAGTAGAGCCACGCGGCGCGCGTGGCGAGATCGAGTTTTTCTGAGGACTTGGACACGATAGCGATTCGGTTCGGATCTGGGGGCCGCCCCGCGGGCCGGCCGGCGGGCCGCATGACGGCATCCACTGTAACGCATGTCGCGCGCACGGCCGGCGGCCGGTCGCGTAAGCGCGGCGCCTACGCGAGCCGTGCGCGCGACGGTTCGTACAGCGGCCGCACGTGACGGTACAGCGTGCGGAACGCATCGAGGCGTTCGCGCAGCCGCGCATGGCGGGCGGCGTCCGGTGCGTATTCGGCGCGCACCGGCGGTTTGGTCAGCACCGTCTGCGGATCGCCGCCGACGGCCAGCCAGCCGAGCCGTGCCGCGCCGAGCGCCGCGCCGGTTTCGCCGCCGCCGTGCTGACGCGTGCGCACGTTCAGCGCGTCCGCGATCAGTTGCGCCCAGAACGCGCTGCGCGCGCCGCCGCCGATCAGCGACAACTGGTCGGTCTCGACGCCGGCCGCGTGCAGCGCGTCGAGGCCGTCGGCGAGGCCCAGCGTCACGCCTTCGAGTACCGCATAGCCGAGGTGCGCGCGGTCGGTCGCGTGCGTCATCCCGAAGAACACGCCCTGCGCGTACGGATCGTTGTGCGGCGTGCGCTCGCCCGACAGGTAGGGCAGGAACAGCGGGGCGGCGGCGAGCGCGTCGGGGTCGAGCGCCTCGACTTCGGCGAGCAGCGCAGGCTCGTCGGTGCCGGTCAGCTTGCAGACCCAGCGCAGGCAACTCGCGGCCGACAGCACGACGCTCATCAGTTGCCAGCGATCGGGAATCGCATGGCAGAACGCATGCACGGCCGACGCGGGATTCGGCATGAAGCGGTCGCCGACCACGCTCAGCACGCCGGACGTGCCAAGCGACACGAAGCCGTCGCCCGCGTGGATCGCGCCGATGCCGAGCGCGCTCGTCGCGTTGTCGCCGCCGCCGCCCGCGACCAGCACGGCCTCGGACAACCCCAACTCGCGTGCGACGTCCGCACGCAGCGTGCCGGATGGCGCATTGCCCTCGACGATGCGCGGCATCTGCCCGCGCGTCATCCCGCACGCGGCGAGCAGCGCATCGGACCAGTCGCGGCGCGCGACGTCGAGCCACAGCGTGCCGGCCGCGTCCGACGGATCGGACACTTTCGCGCCGGTCAGCCGGAAGCGCAGGTAGTCCTTCGGCATCAGCACGCACGCGGTCGCCGCGAACACGTCGGGTTCGTGCTTCGCGACCCACAGCAGTTTCGGCGCGGTGAAGCCGGGCATCGCGAGGTTGCCGGCCAGCGCATGGAGATCGGGGGCGCGTTCGGTGAGCAGCGCGCATTCGTCGGCGCTGCGCATGTCGTTCCACAGGATCGCGGGGCGCAGCACGCGATCGTCGCGGCCGAGCAGCACCGCGCCGTGCATCTGGCCCGACAGGCCGATGCCGCGCACCTGCGCGAACGCCTGCGGGTGCCGTTCGCGCAGCGCCGCGAGCGCGGCGAGCGTGCCTTGCCACCAGTCGTCCGGATGCTGTTCCGCCCAGCGCGGATGCGGCCGCGACACGCTGAACGGCGAGCCGGCGGTGCCGACGACCGCGCCGTCCGGGGCGAGCAGCAGCACCTTCACTTCGGAGGTGCCGAGGTCGATGCCGAGATACATGAGCGATCCGTTCGGTCAGTGAGGAGCCGCTACTTTAGCCGTGCCGCACGGCCTGTGCCAAGCGGGTTCGCCCGGCTGCGCGGCCGGGCGCCGCGCGCGGGTCATCAGCGGGCGGTGAGCCAGGCGTCGACGCGCGCGAGCCCGGCGCGCAGCGCGTCGAACAGCGCCGCGTTGCCGGCGAGCGAGCCCCACAAGGCGCGGCTCGCGCACAACGCGACGACCGGGTCGTCGGCTTCGACGATCGCGCGTGCGCTGCCGTCGTCCATCACGCCGTCCTGGTACGCATATGGCAGCGTGCCGCGCGCCCAGCGTTCGAGAAAGCGCAGGAACAGCGCGGGCAGCACGGCGGTGGCGACGGGTGCCGCGCCGCGAGCGAACGATTCGACGAGCGTCGGCGCGATGAAGCCGGGGATCTTCGAGAAACCGTCGGCCGCGACCCGCTGGTTCGTGTCGAGCACGTACGGATTGCCGAAGCGCTCCAGCACGACGTCGCGATAGCGTGCGAGATCGAGCGGGCTCGGCGTGAGGCACGGGATCACGTCCTGCGTCACGTAGTCGTGCGCGAAGCGGCGGATCGCCGGGTCGTGCGTGCCTTCGTGGATGTAGGTATGGCCCGCGAGCGTGCCGGCCCATGCGATGCAGCTGTGCGTCGCGTTGAGGATGCGGATCTTCGCTTCCTCGTACGGATGCACGTCGTCGACGAGTTCGGCGCCGGCCAGCTCCCAGCGCGGGCGACCGGCCGCGAAGCGGTCCTCGATCACCCACTGGATGAACGATTCGCCCATCACCGGGCACGCGTCGTCGATGCCGGTGGCCGCGAGGACGCGCTCGCGCACGTCGGCGGTCGGGCGCGGCGTGATGCGGTCGACCATCGCGCTGGGCGTCGCGACGTGCGCATCGAACCATGCGAGCAGGCCGCCTTCGCCGCGCCGTTCGAGGAATTCGCGCATCCCCGCGCGAAACCGTGCGCCGTTGTTGCGCAGGTTGTCGCAGCTTTGCAGCGTGAGCGGCCCCGCGCCGCGCTTCACGCGTTCGGCGAGCAGCGCGGCGAGCGCGCCGTACAGCGTCGTGCGTGCGCCCTGCAGGTCGGCGGCGAGATCGGCGTTCGCGATGTCGAGCCGGTTGTGTTCGTCGAGGTAGTAGCCGCCTTCGGTGACGGTGAACGACACGATCCGGCAGGCCGGATCGGCGCCGGCGTCGATCAGCGCGGCGAGGTCGATCGACCACGGCAGCACGCGCGTGATCGCACGGATCGTCTCGTACGCGCGCTCGCCTTGCGGCGTGACGGTTTCGAGCGTGTACGCACCGTGCTGCGCGGCGAGCGCGTCCATCGTCGCGCGCATGTCGTCGCGGATGTTGCCGACGGTTAGCGACCAGCGTTCGTCGGCCGGCACGGCCGCGTTCACGCGATGCAGATACCACGCCTGGTGCGCGCGGTGAAACGAGCCCGCGCCGATGTGCAGCAGCACGGGCGCGTGGGCGGCGGGCGATTCGCTCATCCGGTGTCTCCTGTTCCAGCCTGTCTATCCTGCCGAATACGATCTTTTGCTCTTTGTGTGAGCGAATGATCGTATTCAGGCGGACGAAAGTCAAGGCGGGGACACGGCATTTCGATGGTGCGCTGCGGCGCCGTGCGGGCAGGGCGGGCGCGGGGAGCCGCTGGAAAAGGGCGTCAGCGCCCTTCGCGCGTGAGTGCGACGAGTTCGTCGAGCAGCTTGCCGGTCGGCCCGGGGAGGATGCCGTGACGGCGCCGGAACGCGGTGAGCGTGCGCACTGCGACGACTTCGCGCACGGGCAGCGTGTCGATCGTGCCGGCGCGTCGTTCCGCCCCGTACATCGGTTCGGCCATCCAGCAGAGGAATCCCGCATGCGCGACCAGGCTTTTCAGCGTCGTGACCGAGCGCGTCTCGACCGCGATGTCGGGCAACGGCAGCCCGTGTGCGTCGAAGGTCGCGCGCATGTGGTCGAACGGCGCGGTGCCGCGCGGCGGAATCGCCCAGCGTGCGTGCAGCGTATCGGCGAGCGTCGGCGGGCGGCCGAGCACGCGCAGCGGATGGTGCGGCGCCGCAACGATATGGCTGCGGTCTTCCCAGCGGCACTCGGGAATCGCGACGATCTCGTCGGTATCGGGCCCGTGCGCGGACAGCGCAAGATCGATCTCGTGCTTGATCAGCCCTTCCGCGAGCCGGTCCCACACGCCTTCGATGATTTCGACGCGCAGGTTCGGCCAGCGATCGAGCACGCGGCCGACCGCGACCGGCAACACGAGGCTCGCGATGCTGCCCACCGTGCCGACCTTGATCGTGCCCTTCGCGAGCCCGCGCATCGCGTCCAGTTCCTCGCGCGCATGCTCGGCCTCGTGCTGCAGCAGCGTCGCGTGCGGCAGCAACGCTTCGCCGAACGCGGTGAGCTGCACGCCCTTCGAATGGCGTTCGAACAGCGGCGCGCCGACCTGATCCTCGAGCCGCTTCAGGATCCGGCTCAGCGCCGGCTGCGTGACGTGCAGCGCGTCGGCCGCGCGGCCGAGGCTGCCGCACGCGACGATCGTGGTGAACGCACGCAACTGTCGGAGATCGAAAGTCATGCTGGAACGTAATGGCTTTGCGCAAAAAATACAGTATCCGTGAATGGCTTGCGCTTCGATACTGTGGAAACCGCCAAGCCATCGAGGAGACGCCCGAGCATGTCCGGCACCCCGTCCCAATCCGCCGCACCCGTCACGGTCCGCGACGCCGTGATCGACCTGTTCCGCCAGTTCGGCATCGACCGCGTGTTCGGCAACCCCGGCTCGACCGAGCTGCCGATGTTCCGCGACTTCCCCGCCGATTTCCGCTACGTGCTCGGCCTGCAGGAGGCCGTCGTGGTCGGGATGGCCGACGGTCACGCGCAGGCCACCGGCAATGCGGCGGTCGTGAACCTGCATTCGGCGGCGGGCGTCGGCAACGCGATGGGCAATCTCTTCACCGCGTTCAAGAACCGCTCGCCGCTGATCGTCACCGCGGGCCAGCAGGCGCGCGCGATTCTGCCGTTCGATCCGTTCCTCGGCGCGACGCAGGCCGCCGAGCTGCCGAAGCCGTACGTGAAATGGAGCATCGAGCCGGCGCGCGCGCAGGACGTGCCGGCCGCGATCGCGCGGGCGTACCGCATCGCGATGCAGGAGCCGCGCGGCCCCGTGTTCGTGTCGATTCCGGTCGACGACTGGGATCAGCCGGCCGAATTGCTGCCGCGCCGTGACGTGAGCAGCATCGTGCGGCCCGATCCCGACGCGCTTGCGCGACTTGGCGACGCGCTCGACGCGGCGCGCCGCCCGGCGTTCGTGGTCGGCGCGGCCGTCGATCGCGCGGGCGCGTGGGACGACGTCGTGCGCGTCGCCGAGCGGCACCGTGCGCGCGTGTACGTCGCGCCGATGTCGGGGCGCTGCAGTTTTCCGGAGGATCATCCGCTGTTCGCCGGCTTCCTGCCCGCGATCCGCGAGAAGATCGTCGCGCGGCTCGACGGGCACGATCTCGTGTTCGCGTTCGGCGCGCCTGCGTTCACCTATCACATCGAGGGCTTCGGCCCGCACGTGCCGCCGGGCGCGACGCTCGTGCAGCTCGTCGACGATCCGGGCGTCGCCGCGTGGACGCCGTCGGGCGACGCGGTGGTCGGCAATTTGCGGCTCGCCGCGCGCGATCTGCTGGCGCGGCCCGCGCCGCCCGAGCGGCCGATGCCCGCGCCGCGCGCGCCGCGGCTGCGCGTCGACGCGCCTGCTGCCGGCGAACGCATGTCGGTCGCGTTCGCGCTGCAGACGCTCGCCGACGTGCGCGACGCGCACGACATCGTCGTCGAGGAGGCGCCGAGCGCGCGGCCGGTGATGCAGGAACATCTGCCGTTCACGCGCAGCGGCACGTTCTACACGATGGACAGCGGCGGGCTGGGCTACGGGATGCCGGCCGCCGTCGGCGTCGCGCTCGCGCAGCCGGGCCGACGCGTGATCGCGCTGATCGGCGACGGCTCGAGCCTGTATTCGATCCAGGCGCTGTGGAGCGCCGCGCAGTTGAAGCTGCCGATCACGTTCGTGATCCTGAACAACCGGCGTTACGCGGCGCTGCAGGATTTCGCGCCCGTGTTCGGCTTCGGCCCCGGCGACCCGGTGCAAGGCACCGATCTGCCCGACCTGGATTTCGTCGCGCTCGCGCAAGGGATGGGCTGTCGCGGCGTGCGCGTCGCCGAAGCGGCGAGGCTGCGCGACGCGCTGACCGACGCGCTGCGCGCGGCGACGCCGGTCGTCGTCGAAGTCGAGATTGCGTGACGCGCCGCGCGCGTCTTTCCGGAGATTCCATGCAAACCGTAGCGATGCTGATCGGCGGCGAACGCCGCCACTCGTCCGGCGGCGCGACCTTCGTGCGCCGCAACCCGCTCGACGGCGAAGTCGCGTCCGAAGCGCCCGCGTGCACCGTCGACGATGCGCGCGCGGCGGCCGATGCGGCTGCCCGCGCGTTTCCCGACTGGGCTGCGCTCGGCCCCGGCGCGCGGCGCGCGTTGCTGCTGAAGGCGGCCGCCGCGCTCGAAGCGAAGCACGAGCAGTTCGTCGCCGCGATGGCGGCCGAGACGGGCGCGTCCGCGCTGTGGGCCGGCTTCAACGTGCAGCTCGCGGCGAGCGGGCTCGTCGAGGCCGCGTCGTTGACCACGCAGGTCGGCGGCGAGCTGATTCCGTCCGACGTGCCGGGCTCGCTCGCGATGGGCGTGCGGCAGCCGGCCGGCGTCGTGCTCGGCATCGCGCCGTGGAATGCGCCGGTGATTCTCGCGACGCGCGCGCTCGCGCTGCCGCTCGCGTGTGGCAACACGGTCGTGCTGAAGGGCTCGGAACTGTGCCCGGTCACGCACGGGCTGGTCGTCGAGGCGCTGCAGGAGGCCGGACTGCCGCCGGGCGTCGTCAATTTCGTGACGAATGCGCCCGACGATGCGGGCGCCGTCGTCGACGCCCTGATCGCGCATCCGGCCGTGCGCCGCGTGAATTTCACCGGCTCGACGCGGGTCGGGCGGATCGTCGCCGAAGCGTGCGCGCGTCACCTGAAGCCGTCGGTGCTGGAACTCGGCGGCAAGGCGCCGTTCGTCGTGCTCGCCGATGCCGATCTCGACGCGGCGGTCGCCGCGGCTGCATTCGGCGCATTCGCGAATTCCGGGCAGATCTGCATGTCGACCGAGCGCATCGTCGTCGACGCCTCGATCGCCGATGCGTTCGTCGCGAAGCTCGTCGACAAGGCCGCGTCGCTGCCGCTCGGCGATCCGCGCCACGGGCCCGTCGTGCTCGGTTCGCTGATCGACACGAGGGCCGTCGAGCGCTGCAACGCGCTGATCGATGATGCGCTCGCGCACGGCGCGACGCTGCGGTGCGGCGGCCGGGCCGACAGCACGCTGTTTCCCGCGACGCTGCTCGACCACGTGACGCCGGCGATGCGCATCTACGCGGAAGAGTCGTTCGGCCCGGTGAAGGGGATCGTGCGCGTCGACGGCGAGGAGGCCGCGATCCGCTGCGCGAACGACAACGCGTTCGGGCTGGCGTCGGCCGTGTTCAGTCGCGACGTCGCGCGGGCGCTGCGCGTCGCGGCGCGCATCGAGGCGGGCATCTGTCACGTGAACGGCCCGACCGTGCACGACGAGGCGCAGATGCCGTTCGGCGGCGTGAAGGACAGCGGCTTCGGCCACTTCGGCGGCAAGGCCGGCATCGCCGCGTTCACCGACCTGCGCTGGATCACCGTGCAGACGGCCCCGCGCCACTATCCGTTCTGACGAGGCGCCGACGATGAGAATTGCAATTCTGGGCGCGGGCGCGATGGGCTCGCTGTTTGGCGGGCGGCTCGCCGAAAGCGGCGAAGCCGTCACGCTGATCGACGTGAACGATGCGCATCTCGATGCGATCGGCCGCGACGGGCTGCGCATCGACGACGACCGCGGCGACCGGCGCGTTCGCACGCTGCAGGCCGTGCGGCCGGAAGCCGCGAATGCGCACGCGGCCGCAGCACTCGACACACCGTTCGACCTGCTGATCGTTTTCACGAAATCGCTGCATACGCGGGCGGCGCTCGACGGCGTGCGGGCGCTGCTGAGCTCGGACACGTTCGTGCTGACGCTGCAGAACGGGCTCGGCAACGTCGAGACGCTGAACGCGTTCGTGCCGCTCGAGCGCATCCTGGTCGGCGTGACGACGTGGCCGGCCGATGCGGCCGGCCCTGCGCACGTGCGCTCGCACGGCGCCGGCACGATCCGGATGATGACGGCCGACGGCGCGGTACGTCCCTTTGCGACAGCCGTAGCCGACACGCTGTCGCGCGCGGGGCTCGCGTGCACGCTCGACGCCGACGTATGGGCCGCGATCTGGGAGAAGGTCGCGTTCAACGCGGCGCTCAACACGCTGTGCGCGACGACGGGCTGCACCGTCGACCAGCTCGGCCATCATCACGACGGGCCGCGGCTCGCGCTCGCGATCGCGGCCGAGACGGCCGCCGTCGCGCGCGCGAAGGGCATCGCGGTCGACGGCGAGCGCATCGCGCGCAACGTCGAGCATGCGATCCGCGACCATCGCGGCCATCGCCCGTCGATGCTGCAGGACGTGCTCGCGGGCCGTCGCACCGAAATCGATGCGATCAGCGGCAAGGTCGTCGCGGCCGCGCGTGAAGCGGGCGTCGCGGTGCCGCATGCGGAGACGCTGCTCGCGCTGGTCCGCTTGATCGACGCACGGACGAATTGAGCAACAGGCCAGCGGCCGGCTGGCGCCGCATGACGATACGGATGCCGCGCCCGCGGGGCGATGGCGCCGGATCGTGAAGGGTGGGACGAGACACCGGCGCCGATCGATGGGCGCCGCTCGACTGCACAGCATGAGATTCGGGCACGCGTGCGCGCGCCAGCCCGGACAACCGGAGACGCCATGAAAACCATTGAATGCCGTTGTCTTGTCGCGCACCGTTCGCGCATCTTGCCGCCGCCGCGCGGTGCATCGGAGGCCGCATGAGCACGCCCGACGCACTGAATGAACGGCCGTCGTCGATCGACATCGGCACGACGCTCGACGACGGCCCGTTCACGCTGATGCAGCGCTGCGTGGTGCTGCTCGCCGCGCTCGCGATCGTGCTCGACGGCTTTGACGGCCAGTTGATCGGTTTCGCGATTCCGGTGCTGATCCGCGAGTGGGGCATCACGCGCGGTGCGTTCGCGCCGGCCGTCGCGGCGGGACTGGTCGGGATGGGTATCGGCAGCGCCTGCGCGGGGATCGTTGCGGACCGCTACGGCCGCCGCCAGGCCGTGATCGGCAGCGTGTTCCTGTTCGGCATCGCGACCTGCGCGATCGGGTTCGCGCCCGACGTCGCGACGATCGCGATGCTGCGTTTTTGCGCGGGGCTCGGGATCGGCGGCGCGCTGCCGACGGCCACGACGATGACCGCCGAATACACGCCCGCGCGGCGCCGCACGATGATGGTGACCGCGACGATCGTCTGCGTGCCGCTCGGCGGGATGCTGGCCGGCCTGTTCGCGCACGAGGTGCTGCCGCGCTACGGCTGGCGCGGGCTGTTCTTCGCGGGCGGCGCGTTGCCGCTCGTGCTCGGCTTCGTGCTGGTGCGCGCGTTGCCCGAATCGCCGCGCTATCTCGCGCGGCGCCCCGCACGCTGGCCGGAACTCGGCGCGCTGCTCGCGCGGATGCAGCGGCCGGTCGCACCGGGCACCGTGTTCACCGATACGAAGGACGCCCGTGCGCCGGGCAGCCGCGGCGGCTTCGGCGCGCTGTTCGCGAGCGGCCAGGCGCGCGACACGATCGCGCTGTGGTGCGCGTTCTTCATGTGCCTGCTCGCCGTGTACGCGGCGTTCAGCTGGTTGCCGACGATGCTCGCGGCGAGCGGGTTGAGCGTGTCGGTCGCGGGCTCGGGCCTCACCGCGTACAACCTCGGCGGCGTGATCGGTGCGCTGCTGTGCGCATGGGCGATCGCGCATGCGGGGTCACGCTGGCCGCTCGCGCTGTGCAGCATCGGCGGCGCGGCGAGCGCGGTATGGCTGATGGGCGTCGATGCCAGCCGCCATACCGGCTGGCTGATCGTCGGGCTCGGTCTGCACGGGTTGTTCGTCAACGCGGTGCAGTCGACGATGTATGCGCTGTGCGCGTACATCTATCCGACGGCCGTGCGCGCGACGGGCACCGCGAGTGCGCTCGCGTTCGGTCGGCTCGGCGCGATCCTCAGCGCGTTCGCGGGCGCGATCGTGATCACGGCGGGCGGCGCGGGTGCGTACCTGACGATGCTGGCCGTCGCGATGGGGGTGGTGTGCATCGCGCTGCTCGCGATGCGGCGGCACATTCCGCGGCTGTCGCGCGCGGCGGCGCAGCCGCGCGAAGGGGAGGCGCTCGCCCGCACGTCGTCGTGATCGTCGTGACGGCGGGCGCGTGGCGTGCGTTACAGCGTGGTGCGCACGTGCCAGAGCTCGGGGAATAGCACGACGTCGAGCATCTTGCGCAGGTACGGCGCGCCGCTCGTGCCGCCGGTGCCCTGCTTGAAGCCGATGATGCGCTCGACCGTCGTCACGTGACGGAAGCGCCACTGGCGGAACGCATCCTCGAGATCGACGAGTTCCTCGGCCATCTCGTACAGCTCCCAGTGCTGCTGCGGATGACGATAGACCTCGAGCCACGCGGCCTCGACCGTCTCGTCGTGCCGCGTCGGCTGGGTCCAGTCGCGCTCCAGCCGCTCTGCCGCGATCGGGAAGCCGCGCCGCGCGAGCAGTCGCACGACTTCATCGTAGAACGACGGCGCCTCGAGCGTCGCGCGCACCTGTTCGAGGATGTCGGGCCGGTGCGCATGCGGCTGCAGCATCTGCGCGTTCTTGTTGCCGAGCAGGAATTCGAGCTGACGATACTGGTACGACTGGAAGCCGGACGACTGGCCGAGGTACGGGCGCATCGCCGAATACTCGGACGGCGTCATCGTCGACAGCACGTTCCACGCCTGCACCAGTTGCTCGAGGATGCGCGACACGCGTGCGAGCATCTTGAACGCCGGCGGCAGCGCGTCGGTGCGCACCGCATCGAGCGCGCCGCGCAATTCGAACAGCGCAAGCTTCATCCACAGCTCGCTCGTCTGATGCTGGATGATGAACAGCATCTCGTTGTGATCGGGCGACAGCGGATGCTGCGCGTCGAGGATCGAATTCAGCGACAGGTAGTCGCCGTAGCTCATCGACTTCGAGAAATCGAGCTGCGCGTTGTGCCAGCCGGCTTGAGCGTCGGCCTCGCCCGGCACGTGCGGGGCTTCGTGCGGGGCTTGCGCCGGTTGTGCGGCGCGTGCGCCCGAGAACGGGCAGCCTGCCGGCGCGTCGCCGCCGGGGGGCTGCATATGACCAGAATTCACGACTATCTCCAGATTTGAATGACGAACGCGTGGCGCGCTTCGCATGCAGCTGCGGCATGCAACGGCGGCGCGCCGCGCAAAACCGGTCAGGTCACCGCGCCGCGTTCGGCGAACTCGGGTGCCTTCCACGCGTCGGTGGCGAGGATGTCGCGCAGCGTCTCGACCGCATCCCACACGTCGGCGAAGCGCGTATAGAGCGGCGTGAAGCCGAAGCGCAGCACGTACGGCTCGCGGTAGTCGCCAATCACGCCGCGCGCGATCAGCGCCTGCATCACTTCGTAGCCGTGCGGATGCTCGAAGCTCGCCTGCGAGCCGCGCTGGTGATGCGCGCGCGGCGTGACGAGCTTCAGCGACAGGCCCGCGCAGCGCGCTTCGACGAGCGCGATGAACGCGTCGGTCAGCGCGAGCGACTTGCGGCGGATCGCGTCCATGTCGGTCTGCAGGAACACGTCGAGCCCGCATTCGACCATCGACATCGACACGATCGGCTGCGTGCCGCACAGGAAGCGCGCGATGCCCGGATCGGGCGCGAAGCCCGGCTGCATCGCGAACGGCGCGCGGTGGCCCCACCAGCCGGACAGCGGCTGCGAGAAATGCGCGAGATGGCGTTGCGGCACCCACACGAACGCGGGCGAGCCGGGGCCGCCGTTCAGGTACTTGTACGTGCAGCCGACCGCGCCGTCCGCGCGCGCGCCGTTCAGGTCGACCGGCACCGCGCCGGCCGAGTGCGCGAGATCCCACAGCATCAGCGCGCCGGCGTCGTGCACCAGCTGCGTGACGGCCGGCATGTCGTGCATGTAGCCGGTGCGGTAGTTCACGTGCGTGATCATCGCGACGGCCGTGTCCGCGCCGAGCGCGCCGGGCAGGTCGGCCGGATCGTCGATCAGGCGCAGCTCGTAGCCGCCGCCGAGCTGCTCGATCAGCCCCTGCGCGATATACAGGTCGGTCGGGAAATTCGAGCGCTCCGACACGATCACCCGGCGCTCGGGCGCGCGCTCCGCCTGGTGGCGCAGCATCGCCGACAGCAGCTTGAACAGGTTGATCGAGATGGTGTCGGTCACGACCGTTTCGCCGGGCGCGCCGCCGATCAGCGTCGCAAGCTTGTCGCCGAGGCGGCGCGGCAGCGCGAACCAGCCGGCGGTGTTCCAGCTGCGGATCAGGCCTTCGCCCCACTCGGCGCCGATCACCTGCTGCGCGCGGGCGGCCGATGCGCGCGGCTGCGCGCCGAGCGAGTTGCCGTCGAGGTAGATCACGCCGTCGGGCAGCGCGAACTGGTCGCGCAGCGGGGCCAGCGGGTCGTCGCGGTCGAGCGCGAGCGCATCTTCACGGGTCTTGATCATCATGATGTGGGGTCGTAGGTCGGGTAATCAGGAAGCGTGCGCGGGCAGCGCGCGCAGCACCGCGCGCACGGGGCTCGCGTCGAGTGTCGCGAATTTGAGCGGCAGCGCGATCAATTCGTAGTCGCCGGGCGGCACGTCGTCGAGCACGATGCCTTCGAGGATCGCCATCCGGTGCGCGCGCACGCGGTGATGCGCGTCCATCGTCTTCGATTCCTGCGGGTCGAGCGACGGCGTATCGATGCCGATCAGCTTCACACCGTGCGCGGCGAGCAGGTCGACGGTATCGGGTGCGACCGCGCAGAAATTGCTGTCCCATTGTTCGACCGCGGCGCGCGCATACGTGCGCAGCAGCACGCGCGGCGGTACGCCGTCGAGCGCGGCTTCCACATCGGCCGGCCGCACGACCGGCGACGCGCCGATGCAATGAATCACGCGGCACGGGCCGAGATAGGTATCGAGCGGCACCGCGCCGATCGGCGCGCCGTCGGCATCGTAGTGCAGCGGCGCGTCGCAGTGCGCGCCCGTGTGCGGCGACAGCGTCAGGCGCGCGACGTTGACCGGCGAACCGGCCTCCATCCGCCATACGCGTTCGACGGCAACTGGCGTATCGCCCGGCCACACGGGGGTGGCGGGGCTGACCGGCGGCGAGATGTCCCAGAGTGTGTCCATGGCATGACGAAGCGTGAGTCGATCCTTCGAATGATAGGTGGACGCTCGCAGAAAGTGCTTGCGAAATAAACATGGACAATCCGCCGGATTGGCAGATAATTCGACTCAGAGGGAAAACGGGGACCAAAAATGCACGCGATCACGCTCGATGCCACCGACTGCCGGATTCTGGCGGTACTGCAGGAGGAGGGCAGAATCAGCAATCTCGACCTGGCCGAACGCATCTCGCTTTCGCCATCCGCCTGCCTGCGTCGCATGCGCCTGCTCGAGGAGCAGGGCGTGATCGAGCACTATCGCGCGTGCCTGAGCCGCGAGAAGCTCGGCTTCGAGCTCGAGGCGTTCGTGCAGGTGTCGATGCGCAACGAAGAGAATCAATGGCACGAGCGCTTCGCGGAAGCGCTGCGCGAATGGCCGGAGGTGGTCGGCGCGTTCGTCGTGACGGGCGAGAGCCACTATCTGCTGCGCGTGCTCGCGCACAACCTCAAGCACTATTCGGATTTCGTGCTGAACCGCCTCTACAAGGCGCCGGGCGTGATGGACATCCGGTCGAACATCGTGCTGCAGACGCTGAAGGACGAAGCCGGCGCGCCGGTCGGACTGGCGCGCACGGGGGCGATCAAAGCGGTGTGAGGCCGTGGAAGCCGCCGCCGTGGAACACGAGCGGCGGGGCCGTTTCCGATACCGCGCGCACGCCGCAGCGTTCCACTTCGCCGACGAAGATCACGTGGTCGCCTTCGTCGTAGCGGCTGCGGTTGTGGCATTCGAACCACGCGAGCGCGCCGTCGAGCACCGGCATTCCCGAGTTGCCGGCCGCGTGCGCGATCCCTTCGAAACGATCGCCCTTGTAGGTCGAGAAGCGCTTGCACAGGTCGAGTTGCGACGCCGCGAGCACGTTCACCACGTAATGGCTGTTGCCGCGGAACACCGGCGTCGACGCCGATTTGTGCGCGAGGCTCCACAGCACGAGCGGCGGATCGAGCGACACCGAATTGAACGAGCTGGCGGTGATGCCGATCAGCTGGCCGGACGGCGCGCGCGTCGTGATCACCGTCACGCCCGTCGCGAACTGGCCGAGTGCCTGCCGGAAGGCGGCCGCGTCGAAATCCGGCGGATTGGCGTGGCTCATCGGGCAGCCATCCGGAACGGGACGGGCGGGCGCGACACGACACGGGCGTGACGGGCGCGGCGGACGAAAAATGACAACGCGGTCGATTGGGAAGGGGTGCGCATGGCCCGATTTTAGCGGAATCGGGGCCGCCGGACCCGGTCGGGCGGCGCATCGCGACGGCAGGGTGACGTAGCGAACACTGCGGCGCGCAGCCGGCAGCGCCGTTCCGTCACGTTTTTTAACGGTGCGGCCATTCCATTCGGTGCCGCGTTGCGCGAACGGGTCCTCGCTGCCCGCACTATCGCGCCGCCGCCAGCCCGAGCGACAGCGCTCCCGTCACGATCAGGCTCGACGCCCACACCGCATCGAGATTGAACCAGCTCCGCGCCACGAACTTCAGCCCGAGATAGCGGTACACGAGCCACGCGAGCCCGCCGCCGGCGGCGATCATCGCGGCTGCATGCACGGCCGCGACGACAAGCGCCATGCCGAGATGCGCATCGACGAGCAGCGCCGCCGCGCGGTGGCCGGCATCCCGGTCGAGCCCGCACAGGCCGAGGTAGATCGGCACGAGCATCAGCCCCGCGCCGTGCGCGAGCGCGACCGCGAACGACCACAGGCCGAGCCGCGCCGGCGCGATCCGTGCAAGCGCCCGCGGATGCCGGCGCCGGATCAGCAGCACCGCGCCGAAGCCGATCACGAGCGCGCTCGCGCCGATCCGGATCGCCGTCTGCCACGCGAGCAGCGCGGCAAGCAGCCCGAACGGCAGCATCACCGCGAAGACGGCCAGCGCATGACCGAGCGCGAGATAGCCGAGCGCCGCGACGAGCGCGCTGCCGCGGCGCGTCATTAGCGCGTTCGATACCGCGAGCGGCCAGCCCATCGCCGGGTTGAGCCCGTGATAGACGCCGCTCGCGAGCACGGCCGCCCACAGCGCGAACGGCGCGTGAAGGCTGGTGCTCAACGCTTGACCGACGGATAGCAGAACGAGTCGGTCGAGCAGTCGCCGCCTTCGAGCCGGATCTGGTGCGCGCGATAGCCGTCGGGGAATTCGACCCAGTAGTCGTCGGCGAGCGTCAGCCCGCCGTCCGGCCCCGCGTGCGCGAGCACCTGCGCGGCCGGCACCCCGTCCGGATAGAACTGGTCGTCCCACGTCGAATAGAGCGAGTTGGTCCAGTACACGCGCCGGCCGTCGCGGCTGATCTCGACCATCTGCGGGCCGCCCGCGAACGTGCGGCCGTTCGGGTGCGGCGCACGGCGCGCGATGCCGCCGATGCGCACCGACCCCGCGAGCACCGGGTTGTGCGGGTCCGACACGTCGTACTGGCGCATCTCGCCGGTGCCCCAGCACGACACGTACAGGAAGCGGTCGTCGAGCGACAGGTCGATGTCGGTCACGAGCGGCGGCACCGCGCCGAATCCTTGCAGCAGCGGCGGCAGCTCGTCGGCCGTGGCCGGCTCGGCCGGGATCGTCGCGGTTTTCTTCACATGGAACTTGCCGCCTTCGCGCCACCAGGTCCAGATCGAGCCCTCGAGATTGGTCGTATCGACCACGACGCCGACGAACCCGTATTCGCGCACCGGGTCGTGCGCGGGCCGCACCTCGAGCGCCATCTGGTGCTGCGCGCCGAGATCGATCGTCTGCACGTTGCGCCGCGCGCGCAGGTCCCAGAAATGCAGCCGGTGCCCGTACTTGTTCGCGAGCAGATCCTCGGGGACGATCCCGTTCTCGAATTGCGGCGGCAACGCCCATTCGCTCGACACCATGTAGTCGCGCGGCAGGTTCCACCAGAAGTCGTAATGCTTGTCCTGCGGGCCGCGGTCGATCTCCCAGCGGCCGAGCACGTCGAAGGTCTCGCAATCCATGATGAAGATGCCGGGCGCGCCGTCGGTGCCGTCCTTGCCCGCGCCGCCCAGCGTGCTCACGTAGATGCCCTCGGGCCCGCAATGCACGGTGTGCGGCCGCGAATAGCCTGTCTTCGCGAAGATCTCGTCGGGCTCGATGATCTTGTGGATGCGCGCCTGCGTCGGGTGCGGCTTCGTGTCGATCACGTAGATGCGCGACGAGCGCAGGCCTGGGATGATCAGGAAGCGGCGCTCGAGGAACGCATGGCCGGTCAGCGGCGACAGCGACGACGAGCACGCATTCCAGCCGAAGTGATGAAATTCGTCGCCGGTGTTCGGCATCGTCACCGTATGCACGATCTTGCCGTACGTCGACGAGCCGGGCTTCACGTCGATCACGGCGAGCGCGTCGGGTCTGGAAAAATCGGGGCTCAGCAACAACGTATAGGCAAATTCCTCCGCCGGCGCCTGCATCGCAAGCTCGGGCGAAGCGTGAAACGTCGGGTCGGGCCGCATGCTCATGGTGATGTCCTCTGAATGGTGTCGAATCGTGGACGCACGGCCGTTCGTTGCGGGCGTGCGGACTGCGGTGGCCGCGCGGCGCGCATCATGCCGGCGCGGCGATCGGCCAGGCGGACGCCCGCGTCGGCGACGCGCGCGATGCCGTGCATCAGGTCGTGAAAGCGGGAAAAGGCGAGAGGTTGGCGCGCCGCGCACTCGGTGAACCGGGCGCGCGCCATCGCGATGGCGCGATGGATGTAGCGGCGACGGGGCCCGCGACGCGGGCGATGTCTGTTAAGGCGTGCATATCGATGTTCCGGCAGATGATGTGGGCATCGGGGTCGGGCATGCATCGGACGCTGCGCGGGTGCGACGGGTTGGCCGCCGCTTGCGCGTGCCTAAGTGTAGACGAGAAACACGCGGCGGGGCGCGTGCGGCGCCCTGTCCGATCTGCCAGTTGTGCGCACGAGTGAGATACTTGACGAAGTGCCGCTGCCTCCCGCCTCGCGGGGCGGGCAGCGGCGATGCGAAACGATGGCGCCGGCACTGGCGTGCCGGCTGCCGTCATCCACGAGGGACTGATTTCATGGGGAACGAGATGCTTGAAACCGCGACGCTCGGAGGCGGGTGTTTCTGGTGCACGGAGGCCGTGTTTCTCGACGTCGATGGCGTGACGGCCGTCCAGTCGGGTTATGCGGGCGGCCATACGCGCAACCCTGGCTATCGCGACATCTGCGAAGGCGACACCGGCCACGCGGAAGTCGTCAACGTGACGTTCGATCCGGCGCGCATCGGCTATCGCGAGATCCTCGAGATCTTCTTCGCGACGCACGATCCGACCACGCTGAACCGGCAGGGCAACGACGTCGGCACGCAGTACCGGTCGGTCGTGTTCACGCATTCGGATGCGCAGCGCGACACGGCGCTCGACCTGATTGCCGAGCTCGAACGCGAACAGGTGTTCGGCCAGCCGATCGTCACGCAGGTCGTGCCGCTCGACGGCAACTACTGGCCGGCCGAGGACTATCATCAGAACTATTACGCGCGCAACCCGGGGCAGGGCTATTGCTCGGTCGTGATCGGGCCGAAGCTCGCGAAATTCCGGCAGAAGTTCTCGCACCGGCTGAAGTCGCTGCGCGGCGCGTAAGCGTCGGCGGCGGCGGAAACCGCGGTCACGCCGCCTCGTTGCGCCACTGTGCGCACGCGGCGGCGATTTCGCGTGCGAGCGCGATGCACGACAGCGGCGCGGAGCCTTCCGCCTTGTTGTTGATCGTGATGATCACCGGCTGCCCGGCCAGCGCGTAGCGCGCGGCCAGTTCGGCGAGCGCCGAGCGGGTGGCTGGGTCTTCGTCGACGAGCTTGTCGAACGGCTCGTATTTCGCCTTCGCCTGCTCGTACTTGAAACCGCCGTGCAGGCTCCAGCGTACGATCAGCGGGCCCGGCGCGTCGCCGTCGAGCAGCGCGAGCGCGGCGGCCTGGCGCAGCGGGTCGGGCATCCGCGCGTGCAGGCCGACGCAGTAGCGCACACCGAGCGCGGCCAGCGCGCGGATGAAGCGCGGCGTGAGCAGGCTCGCGTCGCGGATCTCGATCGCGTAGCGCGTGCCGTCGGCATCCGGCGGCAGCGACGGCAGCGCCGCGAAGAACGCGGTGAGCCGGTCGATCAGCGCGGCCGGTTCAGCGAGCAGTTGGTCGGGCAGCGGCGAGAACTGGAACACCAGCACGCCGGCTTTGCGGCCGAGCCCGTCGAGGCACGGCTGGACGAATTCGCGGGTCGCGAGCTGGGCATCGAGGAAAGTCGGGTTCGGCCCGGACGGCTCGCCGCGCCGGCCGCGGATCACCGCGTCGGTCACCGCGGCCGGCGCCTTCACGACGAAGCGGAAATCGTCGGGCACCTGTTGCGCATAGCGCAGGTAGTCGGCCACCGACAGCGGGCCGTAGAACGACCGGTCGAGGCTCACGCTCCTCAGCAGCGGATGCGCGCCGTACGCTTCGAGCCCTTCGCGCGACAGCTTCGTCTGCGCGAAATCGCCGTCGTAGACGATGCCGTTCCAGCCGGGGAAGTACCACGACGACGTGCCGAGCCGTACGTTCGGCGGCAGGCCGGCCGCAGCGGCGGCGACGTCCGCCGAGATCGGCGCGGGAAGCACGCCGCGTTTGCGGCGGCCTTTCTTCGGCGCGGCGACCGGCGGGGACGGTTCGTCCCACAGCAGGCCGGACGACGGGACAGGTTCGTCGTCGTCGGCGGGTCGGGAGGTCGTACGGGCGGGCGGTGGTGCCGGTCGTGCGTCTTCCGGCGTGTCCGGCGTCACGTGCTCATCGGGGCTGGCGGGTTGCTCGTCGTCCGCTGGCGATGCGCGTGCGGCATCCGTCGGCATGCCGAACAGGTCGAATTGCCCGTCGGCGTGCGACTCGTCGGTGTCGTCGCGCTGCTGTCGTTGCGGCGGCGCCTTGCGCCGCGTCCTGCCGTCACCCATGCATGCCCAGCGTGATGCGCCGCCTAGCGCGGCAGCGCGTGTTCGTACATGTAGCGCCGCGACCACGGCAGCGTTTTCGCGCTGCGTCCGGCCTTGCGGCACACGATCTGGAAGATCGACACGTCGTCGTGCTCGAACGCATACGCGCAGCCGGCGAGATACACGCGCCAGATACGGAATTTTTCGTCGTCGACGAGCTTTCTCGCTTCCTCGGCTTTCGCTTCGAAATTTTCCGTCCAGATATCGAGCGTGCGCGCATAGTGCCGGCGCAGGCTTTCGACGTCAACCGCCTCGAGTCCGCCGCGCTGCGCCGCTTCGAGCGCGAGGCTGATGTGCGGCAGCTCGCCGTCCGGGAACACGTAGCGATCGATGAATTCGCCGCCGCCGAGCGCCGTTTCGCCGCTTTCCGCGTCGGTCGACGTGATCCCGTGGTTCATCGCGATGCCGTCGTCGGTGAGCAGGTCATGCACGCGCGAGAAATAGAGCGGCAGGTTCTTGCGGCCGACGTGCTCGAACATCCCGACGCTCGTGATGCGGTCGAACTGGCCTTCGATCTCGCGGTAATCCTGCAGACGAATCTCGATCTTGTCTTCGAGCCCCGCGGCCTTCACGCGCGCGGTCGCGAGGTCGAACTGGTTCTGCGACAGCGTCACGCCGAGACACGTCGCGCCGAACTTCTGCGCGGCGCGCAGCACGAGCGCGCCCCAGCCGCAGCCGATGTCGAGCAGGCGCTGGCCGGGCTGCAGCTGGATCTTCGTCAGGATGTGGTCGATCTTCTTGATCTGCGCGGTGGCGAGATCCTCGTCGCCGTTCTCGAAGTACGCGCACGAGTACACCATGTTCTCGTCGAGCCACAGCTGGTAGAACTCGTTCGAGACGTCGTAGTGGTACTGGATCGCCTTCTTGTCGGTGCTCTTCGTGTGATTGAAGTAGCGCTTCACGCGTGCGAGCTTGCTGGCGCTCGTCACGGTGCTGCGCGCGAGCGAGTAGCCGATGTTGATGATGTCCGACAGCTTGCCTTCGATGTCGATCTTGCCCTTCACGTACGCCTCGCCGAGATTGTCGAGGCTCGGTTCGAGCAGCAGCGGCAACGCCGACGCGCTGTTTACCTTCAGCGTGACCTGCGGCGCGCTGAAGGTGCCGAAATCGAGTTGATCGCCGTTCCACAGCACCAGTCGCGCCGGTATGTTCGCTTTCGCCCGTACTTCATCCGCCCACTGTGCCAGCTTCTTTTCCCAGAACATTTGGATTCTCCGTTTGTTCGTTGAATCGAATACAGCCAAGTATCCTGACCGGCGCCCGCCGCTTGCGGCGCGGGCACCCGGATGCAACACGAGACACGACCGGCGCGCACCGGCGCCGCGCTTACGGCGACAGGCGCGAGATCGTCCAGCCCGACGCCGCCGCGGCGTCGCGCGTATAGAGCAGGCGGTCGTGCAGCCGCGACGGGCGCCCCTGCCAGAACTCGATCGAGTCGGGCACGAGGCGGTAGCCGCCCCAGTGCGGCGGGCGCGGCGGGTTGTCGCCGTAGCGCTCGCTGACGGCCTTCTCGCGCGCCTCGAGCGTCGCGCGGCTGTCGATCACGGCGCTCTGCTCCGACGCCCATGCGCCGATGCGCGAGCCGAGCGGGCGCGACGCGAAATAGCGGTCGCTTTCTTCCGCGCTGGTTTTCTCGATCCGGCCTTCGATGCGCACCTGGCGCTCGAGCTCGATCCAGTAGAACAGCAGCGCGGCTTGCGGATGCACGGCGAGATCGTGACCCTTGCGGCTTTCGTAATTGGTGAAGAAGACGAACCCGCGTTCGTCGACGCCCTTGATGAGCACGATCCGGGCCGACGGCCGGCCGTCGGCGCCGACGGTCGCGAGCGTCATCGTGTTCGGCTCGGGCAGTTTGGCGGCGAGCGCCTCCTTGAACCAGCGATCGAACTGGGCGAAGGGGTCGGGGGCGGCATCGGCTTCGTCGAGCGAAGCACGTGAATAGTTGATGCGGAGATCGGCGAGAGTCGTCATGTTATGCAAACGCTTCAATCTGGGGCCAGTATAGCGAACGCGCGAGAATCGTGCGTGCACAGTGGCGCGTGGGAGCGGGGAGTTCAGGCAGAATAGAGGGCTGCACGACTTACGTTTTCCTTGCTGCCATGTCCTCCGCCGACGCTGCCCCGCCCAGTTCTTTCGATCTTACCCCGACCCCGGAAATCCAGCTTGACGTGGATCGCGCGCGGCGTTTTGGCGGCGTCGCGCGCCTGTATGGCGCGCCGGCCGCGGCCGCATTCGAGCGGGCGCACGTCGCGGTGATCGGGATCGGCGGCGTCGGGTCGTGGGTGGCCGAGGCGCTCGCGCGCAACGCGGTCGGCACGCTGACGCTGATCGATCTCGACAACGTCGCGGAAAGCAACACGAACCGGCAGATCCATGCGCTCGACGGCAATTACGGCAAGCCGAAGGTCGACGCGATGGCCGAGCGCATCGCGCTGATCGACCCCGCGTGCCGCGTGAACCGGATCGAGGATTTCGTCGAGCCCGACAACTTCGACGCACTGCTCGGCGGCGGTTTCGACTACGTGATCGATGCGATCGACAGCGTGCGCACGAAAGTCGCGCTGATCGCGTGGTGCGTCGCGAAACGGCAGCCGTTGATCGTCGTCGGCGGCGCGGGCGGGCAGCTCGATCCGACGCGCATCCGCATCGACGATCTCGCGCTGACGATCCAGGACCCGCTGCTGTCGAAGGTGCGTGCGCAGTTGCGCAAGCAGCACGGTTTTCCGCGCGGGCCGAAGGCGCGTTTCAAGGTCAGCGCCGTGTATTCGGACGAGCCGCTGATTTACCCTGAAGCGGCGGCCTGCGACATCGAGGACGGCGCGGAGCCATCCGCGGCCGCGCACGTCGCGGGGCTCAACTGCGCGGGTTTCGGTTCGAGCGTGTGCGTGACCGCGAGCTTCGGTTTCGCGGCGGCCGCGCATGCGCTGCGAGCGATCGCGGCACAGGCGGCCGGCTGAGCGTGCAACGCGCGGGCAGGAAAGGGTGATGCTGCGGCGCGGGTAACGCGCGTCGAGCGATACGGCAGGTCAGCCGGGCCATCGTGGCCCGGCCTCTCGTGGCCCGGCCTTTCGTGGCCCGGCCTTTCGTGGCTCGGCTCGTCGTACTTCAGTTGAGCGCCATGCTCAGCTTGCGTCGCCACGCGGCGACGAGGTCGGGGCGATCGCCGGCCAGTTCGAACACCGAGATCATCGTGCGGCGGCCGAGATCGTCGCCGTATGCGCGATCGCGCGTCACGATTTCCAGCAACTGTTCCAGTGCCCCTTCGTACGCGCGCCGCGCGATCAGGCTCTGCGCGAGGTCGAAGCGCGCGTCGAGATCGGCGGGATTCGCCGCGATGCGCGCTTCGAGCGCGTCGGTCGGCGGCAAGTCGGCCGTGGCGTCCAGCGCGTCGAAACGGGTCTTGATCGCCTGGTAGCGCGGATCGCCGTTCTGCACGGTTTGCGGCGACAGGCGCTCGGTTTCCGCGCGCGCGGCGTCGACCTCGTTGCGCGCGAGCAGCAGCTCGATCAGGTCGAGGCGCGCGTCGTCGTAGCCGGGGTTCAGCGCCAGCGCCGCTTCGAGGTGGGCGAGCGCATCGTCGAAGCGCTGTTCGGCCATCGCATATTGCGCGGCGCGGCGCTCGGCTTCCTCGGCCGCCGGCAGCAGCCGGTCGAGGAACGCGCGCAACTGGCCCTCGGGCAGCACGCCGACGAACTGATCGACCGGGCGCCCGTCGGCGAACGCGATCACATGCGGGATGCTGCGCGTCTGGAAGTGCGCGGCGAGTTCCTGGTTCTCGTCGACGTTGACCTTCACGAGCTTCCAGCGGCCTGCGTAATCGGCCTCGAGCTTTTCCAGCAGCGGGCCGAGCGTCTTGCAGGGGCCGCACCACGGCGCCCAGAAGTCGACCAGCACGGGCGTATCCAGCGACGCCTCGATGACGTCTTTCTCGAATGTGGCAAGCGTGGTGTCCATGTCGTTCTCTCCCGTTCGAATGTCGTCAGGATGGGGGCGGCGCGCCGCTTTTTCAACGCGGCTTCGCTTCGGGCAGCGGAATCCATTCCGTCTCGCCAGGCACCTTGCCCATTTCCTGGCGCGTCCACGCCGCTTTCGCCCGCTCGATCGCGTCGCGGCTGCTCGCGACGAAATTCCACTCGATGAAGCGTTCGCCGTCCATCCGGTCGCCGCCGAGCAGCATCGCGCGCGCGCCGCTGGCGCTCGTCAGCGTGACCGTCGCGCCCGGCGCGAGCACGGCCATCTGTTCGGCCGGTACCGGCGTGCCGTCGATCGCGAGCGCGCCGTCGACCACGTAGACCGCGCGCTCCTCGTGCGATGCATCGAGTTCGAGCCGGCCGCCGGCCGCGAATTCGGCCGCGACGTACAGCGTGCGCGAGAACGTCGTCACGGGCGAGCGCAACCCGAACGCGTCGCCGGCGATCACGGTCAGCGCCACGCCGTCTTCGTCGCGCTTGGGCAGCGTGTCGGCCGCGTGGTGCTCGAACGACGGCTCGGTCGTCTCGTGCGCCTGCGGCAGCGCAACCCAGGTCTGGATGCCGTGCACGGTGTGGCCGCTCGCGCGCTGCGCGTCCGGCGTGCGCTCGGAGTGGACGATGCCGCGGCCGGCCGTCATCCAGTTCACGTCGCCCGGCACGATTTCCTGCAGCGAGCCGAGGCTGTCGCGGTGCAGGATCGCGCCGTCGAACAGGTAGGTGACCGTCGCGAGCCCGATGTGCGGATGCGGGCGCACGTCGAGCCCCGTGCCGGCGGACAGCGTGGCGGGCCCCATGTGATCGAAGAAGATGAACGGGCCGACGAGGCGTGCGGCGAGCGCGGGCAGCGTGCGGCGCACCTGCAGGTTGCCGATGTCGCGCACGTGCGGCTTCAGCAGGGCTTTGATCGAGTCGGTCATGGGGGCCTCGTGGGGAACGGCTGGATTGCCGGTCATTGTACTGGCGGCGCGGCGCTGCGCGTGACGGGGGAGCGCGAAACGCGCGCGGCGCGATGCACCCGCGGCAGGCACGCGTCGTGCGGCATCCTCCGCCGTGCGCAGGCCGCCGCGCCCGCCGCCGATTCCATACGCGCCGCGCGGGTATCGGGCCGGGCGGCGAAACCCGGTAGACTGACCGGCTTCATACCGACAATTCGACAATCGAGGAGACGCCGATGATGGCCCCGAAGGACTTGCTGCTCGCGCTGGTCGTGATCCTCGCGTGGGGCGTGAACTTCGTCGTGATCAAGGTCGGCCTGCACGGCATGCCGCCGATGCTGCTCGGCGCGCTGCGCTTCACGCTCGCGGCCGTGCCCGCGGTGTTCTTCGTGCGCCGGCCGCAGATTTCGTGGCGGCTGCTGGTGCTGTACGGCGCGACGATCCAGCTCGGCCAGTTCGTGTTCCTGTTCACCGGCATGTACGTCGGCATGCCGGCCGGCCTCGCATCGCTCGTGCTGCAGTCGCAGGCGTTCTTCACGCTGGTGTTCGCGATGCTGTTCCTCGGCGAGCGGCTGCGCGTGCAGAACCTGGTCGGGCTCGCGATTGCCGCGGGCGGGCTCGTCGTGATCGCCGCGCAGGGCGGCCGCGCGATGACGCTCGCGGGCTTCCTGCTGACGATCTGCTCGGCCGCGATGTGGGCCGTCGGCAATATCGTCACGAAGAAGGTCGGCAAGGCGAACCTCGTGTCGCTCGTCGTGTGGGCGAGCCTTGTGCCGCCCGTGCCGTTCTTCCTGCTGTCGCTGTGGTTCGAAGGGCCGCAGCGGATCGCGACCGCGCTCGCCGGGCTCGACGGCGCATCGATCTTCGCGGTCGTTTATCTCGCGTTCGTCGCGACGCTGCTCGGCTACGGGCTGTGGAGCCGCCTGCTGTCGCGCTACCCGGCCGCGCAGGTCGCGCAATTCTCCCTGCTGGTGCCGATCATCGGGCTCGCGTCGTCGGCGCTGCTGCTCGACGAGCATCTGACGCAGGCGCAGTTGATCGGCGCCGCGCTCGTGATGGGCGGGCTCGCGGTGAACGTGTTCGGCGGGAAACTGCTGAGCCGCTTCGCGGCGTCGTGACGCGCCGGCACGCACTGCGTGCCGGCGGGGGGAAGCGGTGGCGCTCAGGCCATCCGGCTCTTCGCGAGCGGCGGATTCGCGGCGAAATAGCGCTTGATGCCGCGGAAGATCGCGTCGGCCATCTCGTCGCGATAGCTGTCGTCGTTGAGCCGGCGCTCTTCGTCCGGGTTGCTGATGAACGCGGTCTCGACGAGGATCGACGGAATGTCGGGCGCCTTCAGCACCGCGAACCCGGCCTGCTCGACCGAGCCCTTGTGCAGCTTGTTGATGCCGCCGACTTCCTTCAGCACGTAGTTGCCGTAGCGCAGCGAGTCGCGGATCTGCGCGGTCGTCGACATGTCGAACAGCGCGCGGTTCACGGCCGCGTCCGCCGTCTTGATGTTGATGCCGCCGATCAGGTCCGACGAATTCTCCTTGTTCGCCATCCAGCGCGCCGCGGCGCTCGTCGCGCCGTGGTCGGACAGCGCGAACACCGACGAGCCGCGTGCGGACGGCGTCGTGAACGCATCCGCGTGGATCGACACGAAGAGATCCGCGCCGACGCGGCGCGCCTTCTGCACGCGCACGTTCAGCGGCACGAAGAAGTCGGCGTCGCGCGTCATCATCGCGCGCATGTTCGGCGCGGCGTCGATCTTCGCGCGCAGCTTCTTCGCGATGTCGAGCGCGATGTGCTTCTCGTACGTGCCGTTGCCGCCGATCGCGCCCGGATCCTCGCCGCCGTGGCCCGGGTCGATCGCGACCGTCAGCAGACGCACGGTGCCGCCCTTGCCGGATTTCGGCGCGGTGAACTTGTAGGTGTCGCCGTCGTCGTCGCTGTCGTCGCGGCGCGCGATGACGGGCGGCGGCTTGACGGCCGGCTTCGCGGGCGTCGACGGCGTGCCGGCGGCCGGCGGCGCGTGCGGCGTGGCCGGCGTGTTCTGCGCGAAACGCTGGAAGAATGCGTCGCTGTTGTCGCCCGCGCCGGGCGGCGGGGTGCCGGGGCCCGCCAGCGTGGACGGCGGCTGCATCTGCTGCGCGCGCGCGGTGTCGTTGAGCGCCTGTTCCTTGCGTTCCGTCTGCGCGATCAGGTCGGACAGCGGATCGGGCGCGACGGCCGGATACAGGTCGAACACCAGCCGGTACTTGTACGTGCCGACGGGCGGCAGCGTGAACACCTGCGGCTTCACCGAGCCTTTCAGGTCGAACACCATCCGCACGACGTGTGGCTGATACTGGCCGACGCGCACCGACTGGATCTGCGGATCGTTCGGCGCGATCTTCGAGACGAGGTCGCGCAGCGCCTGGTCGAGGTCGAGGCCGCTCAGGTCGACGACGAGACGGTCGGGACCCTGCAGCAGCTGTTGGCTATTCTGCAGCGGCTGGTCGGATTCGATCGTGACGCGCGTGTAATCGCGTGCGGGCCACACGCGCACGCCGAGCACCGACGACGCGTGCGCGAGCCGCGGCGCGACGAGACCGAGCACCAGCGTCGACGCCCCCGCGCGCAGGATCTGACGGCGCCGCCAGTTGTGCGTCGCGGTGGCCGCCGATTCGATCGAGCGGAACGGTTTGATCAACATCTTTCGAGACATGCCTTTCCTGAAGCGCTGTACGCCCGGACGGTGAGGGCACGGCCGTCGCCATCCACGTCGAGCGAGAAAACCAGATCGGGCACGCCGAGCAGGGCGCCCGCCTGTTGCGGCCATTCGACGAGGCAGATCGCGGTGGAATTGAAATATTCGCGAAAGCCTGCATCGGACCATTCGGCCGGATCGTTGAATCGATACAGATCGAAGTGATAGACCTCGAGTTCCCCATCGCTGCGTTCGAGCGCGTACGGCTCGACGAGCGTATAGGTTGGGCTGCGCACACGCCCCTCGTGGCCGAGGCCGCGCAGGATCGCGCGCACGAGGGTCGTCTTGCCCGCGCCGAGATCGCCGACCAGCTGGATCTGCAGCCCGTCGAACGTATGCGCGCGGTCGAGCTCGAGGCGCGCCGCGTCGAGCGCGTGCGCGAAGCGGGTGCCGAAGGCCTCGGTTGCCGCTTCGTCGGCGAGCGCGACCACGCGCTCCGCGAGCGGGGCGGGCAACGTGGCATGAGGCGGTTGGCTGGACGTGGCTGGCATTCTCGTAAAATAGTGCGATGAACCGACTACCGGAACGCGCCGCATCCGACAGGCCTTCGACTCGTGACGAAGGCGCGGCGCCGTGCGCGCTCGACGATGCGGCGTTGACTGCGCTCGCCGCTCGCATCAGGGCGTGGGGGCGCGAATTGGGTTTCGGGGCGATCGGCATCAGCGATACCGATCTCTCGGATGCCGAAGCGGGCCTCGCCGCCTGGCTGGAAGCCGGATACCACGGCGAAATGGATTATATGGCGAAACATGGGATGAAACGCGCGCGGCCGGCCGAACTTGTGGCCGGTACGCGACGCGTGATCTCCGTGCGGCTCGCCTATTTGCCGGGCCAAACGCTCGCGGCCGACGCGCCCGCTGGCGAGCCCGGCGCGCTCGTGCCGCACGACTGGCGCGCGCGCGAACGGGCGCGGCTCGAGGATCCGCAGGCGGCCGTCGTGTCGATCTATGCGCGCGGCCGCGACTATCACAAGGTGCTGCGCAACCGGCTGCAGACACTCGCGGAGCGCATCGAGCACGAGATCGGCGGGTTCGGCTACCGCGTGTTCACCGATTCGGCGCCCGTGCTCGAGGTCGAACTCGCGCAGAAGGCCGGAGTCGGCTGGCGCGGCAAGCACACGCTGCTGCTGCAGCGCGATGCCGGCTCGCTGTTCTTTCTCGGCGAGATCTACGTCGACCTGCCGCTGCCGACCGACGCGCACACGTTGCCCGACACCGCGCCCGAGACGCCCGGTGCGCACTGCGGCAGCTGCACCCGCTGCATCGACGCGTGCCCGACCGGTGCGATCGTCGAGCCGTATCGCGTCGATGCGCGCCGCTGCATCTCGTACCTGACGATCGAACTGAAAGGCAGCATCCCCGAGCCGCTGCGGCCGATGATCGGCAATCGCGTGTACGGCTGCGACGACTGCCAGCTCGTGTGCCCGTGGAACAAGTTCGCGCAGGCCGCGCCCGTCGCCGATTTCGACGTGCGGCACGGCCTCGACCGCGCGACGCTCGTCGAGCTGTTCGCGTGGGACGCGGAGGCATTCGACACGCGGATGCAGGGCAGCGCGATCCGGCGCATCGGCTACGAAAGCTGGCTGCGCAATCTCGCGGTCGGGCTCGGCAATGCGCTGCGCGCCGGCGCGGACCGGCTCGCGCCGCCCGCGCGCGATGCGATCGTCGCCGCGCTGCGCGCCCGGGCCGACGATCCGTCGCCGGTCGTGCGCGAGCATGTCGAATGGGCGCTGCGAGCCGCGTGAAGGCGGCGTAAAGTGTCGTCGGCGCGTGCGCAGGGCCGCGCGCGCATCCCTCGGTCAGGAGAATTCAATGTTCAACGCTGTCATCGACGCGCCGTTCGGCAAGGTCGGCATCCGCACGGATGCAGCGGTGGTGCGCGAGATCGTCTATCTGCCCGAATCGATGAAGTCGGTCGATCCGGATTCGGCGCTCGCGAAGCGCGCCGTGAAGCAGATCGAACGTTATTTCGAGCGCGCGTCCGCACGCTTCGACCTGCCGCTCGCCGACGTCGGCAGTGCATTCCAGCACCGGGTGTGGGACGCGATCAGCGATATCCCGCCCGGGACGGTGCTGACCTACGGCCAGGTCGCGAAGCGGATCGGCAGCGCGCCGCGCGCGGTCGGCCAGGCGTGCGGCGCGAACTATTTCCCGCTCGTGATTCCGTGCCATCGCGTCGTCGCGGCGGGCGGTCTCGGCGGATTCGCGAACCACGACGACAACGGCTATTACCAGCAAGTGAAGCGCTGGCTGCTGACGCACGAGGGCGTGCCGTACTGATGAGCGAACCGATGATTTCCCCCGCCGCCGACAACGACACCGACGCCGTCGCGGCATCGCCCGCGCTGCTCGCGAGCCGCGCGTCGATCGACGTGTTCTGCGATGCGCTGTGGCTCGAGCACGGGCTCGCGCGCAACACGCTCGATGCGTACCGGCGCGACCTGGCGCTGTTTTCCCAATGGCTGGCCGCGACGCACGACGCGCCGCTCGACTCGGCCGACGAGGCGATGGTGACGGGCTATATCGCCGCGCGCAGCGACGGCAAGGCGACGTCGTCGAACCGGCGGTTGTCCGTGTTCCGCCGCTATTACGGCTGGGCCGTGCGCGAGCATCGCGCGAGCGCCGATCCGACGCTGCGGATCACGTCCGCGAAACAGGGGGCCCGGTTCCCGTCGACGCTGTCCGAGGCGCAGGTCGAGGCGCTGCTCGGCGCACCCGACATCGGCACGCCGCTCGGCCTGCGCGATCGCACGATGCTCGAGCTGATGTACGCGAGCGGGCTGCGCGTGAGCGAGCTCGTGACGCTGAAGACGGTCGAGGTCGGCCTCAACGAAGGCGTCGTGCGCGTGATGGGCAAGGGCTCGAAGGAGCGGCTCGTGCCGTTCGGCGAAGTCGCGCACGGCTGGATCGAACGCTACCTGCGCGACGCGCGGCCGGCGCTGCTCGGCGCACGCGCGGCCGATGCGCTGTTCGTGACCGCGCGCGGCGACGGCATGACGCGCCAGCAGTTCTGGAACATCATCAAGCGTCACGCGCAGCAGGCCGACGTGCGTGCGCACCTGTCGCCGCACACGCTGCGGCACGCGTTCGCGACGCACCTGCTGAACCACGGCGCCGACTTGCGCGTCGTGCAGTTGCTGCTCGGCCACAGCGACATCTCGACCACGCAGATCTATACGCACGTCGCGCGCGAGCGGCTCAGGACGCTGCACGCGCAGCATCACCCGCGCGGCTGACGCGCGACGCGGGCATGCGGCTCGGCGTGAGCCGCAATGTGGACTCGCGTGCCGTCGCGTCGGCCGCGTCAGACCAGCTCGCGCAGCCGGTGCTTCAGCACCTTGCCGGTCGACGCGGCCGGCAGCGCATCGAGCACGCGGATGTGCGCAGGGCGTTTGTAAGCGGTGAGCCGATCCGCGCACCATGCGTGCAAGGCTGCCTCGTCCGCCGCCGCGCCCGGCACCAGTTCGACGAACGCGAGCACTTCCTCGTTGCCGTCGATCGCGCGGCCGATCACGGCCGCCTGCACGACGTCCGGATGCGCGTTCAGCACCTGTTCGACCTCGACCGGATACACGTTGAAGCCCGAGCGGATGATCAGCTCCTTGCTGCGGCCCGCGATCGTCACCGCGCCGTCCGCTTCCTGCCGCGCGAGATCGCCGGTGCTCAGCCAGCCGTCCGGGGACACGGCCGCGTGCGTCGCGTCCGCGTTGCGGTAGTAGCCGAGCATCACGTTCGGCCCGCGCACGCGAATCTCGCCGACTTCGCCCGGCGGCACGTCGCTGCCGTCCGGCGCGACGATCCGCACGTCGACGCCCGGAATCGGCACGCCGACCGAACTGTCCGTGCGCGGCGCGTCGAGCGGCGTCTGCGTGATCGTCGGGCTGCTTTCGGTCATCCCGTAGCCGTTGTGCAGCGGCACGCCGTACAGGCGCTCGACGCGCGCCTTCAGGTTCGCATCGAGCGGCGAGCCGCCCGAATATGCGAAGCGCAGCCGCGGCGCGCGCCATGCGTGGCCGTGCGTGTGCAGGTGTTCGAGCAGCTTTGCGTGCATCGCGGGCACGCCCTGGAAGATCGTCACGCCTTCGTCGGCGAGCGCGACGCGGACGGCTTCCGGCGAGAAGCGCGGCGCGAGCCGCAGCGTCGCGCCCGCATACAGGCTGCCGAGGCATACCGACGCGAGCCCGTACACGTGCGACACGGGCAGCACCGTGTAGACGACGTCGTCCGGCGACACGCGGCGCAGCATGCTCGACGTCGCCGCGATGAACAGCAGGTTGCGGTGCGACAGCATCACGCCTTTCGGTGTGCCGGTCGTACCGGTGGTGTAGATCAATGCCGCGCATTGTGCGGCACTGCCGGTGGCCACCGGCTCGGCGGGCGCGCTCGCGTCGACGTGATACGAACACGCGCCGATGTCGACCGGCAGCGCCGCGGCCGGCGTGGCGCCGAGCCGCTCGGCATGGGCGCGCGCGTCGGGCGATACGTCGGTCGTGAACGCGATCAGCTTCGGGCGCGCATGCGCGGCGATCGCGTCGAGCTCGGCGGCCGACAGCCGCGCGTTCGACACGAGCGCCCATGCGTCGAGGCGGGCGGCGGCGAACAGCAGCACGATCTGCGCGACGCAGTTTTCGGCGACGATCATCACGCGGTCGCCGCCTTCTACGCCGAGACTCGCCAGCCGCGCGGCCGCCGCGTCGACGGCCTGCGCCAGGTCGCCGTACGACAGCCGGCGCGCATCCTCGATCAGTGCCGGCTGCGCGGGCGACTCCGCGGCCCGGTACGCGGGCACGTCGGCGATGCGGCGCGGCAGCGCGGCGAGCAGCGCATCGACATCGAGCGATTCGGATGAGCGGATGGGCGAGGACATGGCGTCTCCAGATGAAGGGCCGGCGGCAGCCGACGATATTTGCGAACGATCGTGCCATGGCGAGACGCGCGCCACAATCAGCCAATCGGGCAATAGCGCTTCACGATGTCTGCAATGATGATGGGTGCAATCGTGACGGCGACGCGGTGGGCCGGCGGAAAACGGGCCGCGAGTATACCGTCGGCGCGGGCTCGCCACTGCGCGCCCGGCGATCGTTCGCCATTAAAATGCCGCCATGAGCAAATCCAGACACGTGTCCGAAACCCCTGCGACCCAGCTGCTGCGCCGTCATGGCGTCGCATTCGGCGAGCATCCGTACGAATACGTCGAGCACGGCGGCACCGGCGAATCGGCGCGCCAGCTCGGCGTCGACGAGCACAGCGTCGTGAAGACGCTCGTGATGGAAGACGAGCACGCGAAGCCGCTGATCGTGCTGATGCACGGCGACCGCACCGTGTCGACGAAGAATCTCGCGCGGCAGATCGGCGCGAAGCGTGTCGAGCCGTGCAAGCCCGAGGTCGCGAACCGCCATTCGGGCTATCTCGTCGGCGGCACGTCGCCGTTCGGCACGCGCAAGACGATGCCCGTCTACGTCGAGTCGACGATCCTCGAATTGCCGACGATCTACCTGAACGGCGGCCGGCGCGGCTACCTCGTCAGCCTCGCGCCGGCGGTGCTCACGTCGCTGCTCGGCGCGCAGCCGGTGCAGTGCGCGAGCGTCGACTGAGGGTTTCACCTTCGTGGCACCCCGCGCCCGTTCGGTAGAATGGGCGCCGTTTCGGCCTGCCGGCTTGCCGCGCCCGGCCGTTCCTTTCCCGATACGTTGAAAGAAGAGTCCTCCGCATGCAGATCCTGCTCGCCGCCCTCGTTGCCTACCTGATCGGTTCGGTGTCGTTCGCCGTCGTTGTCAGTTCCGTGATGGGGCTGGCCGACCCGCGTTCATACGGGTCGAAGAACCCCGGCGCGACCAACGTCCTGCGCAGTGGCAACAAGAAGGCCGCGATCCTGACGCTCGTCGGCGACGCGTTCAAGGGCTGGATCGCCGTCTGGCTCGCCCGGCACTTCGGCCTGCCCGACGTCGCGATCGCGTGGGTCGCGATCGCCGTGTTCCTCGGCCACCTGTACCCGGTGTTCTTCCGCTTCCAGGGCGGCAAGGGCGTCGCGACCGCGGCCGGCGTGCTGCTCGCCGTGCACCCGGTGCTCGGGCTCGCGACCGCGCTGACCTGGCTGATCGTCGCGTTCTTCTTCCGCTATTCGTCGCTCGCGGCGCTGGTGGCGGCCGTGTTTGCGCCGGTGTTCGACGTATTCCTGTTCGGCATGCCGGGCCACAACCCGATCGCCTGGGCCGTGCTGGCGATGAGCGTGCTGCTCGTGTGGCGTCACCGCGGCAACATTTCGAAGCTGCTCGCGGGGCAGGAGAGCCGGATCGGCGACAAGAAGAAGGCGGCCGCGGACGGCGGCGCGCAGGACGGCGGGAAAGCCTGAGAAACGCGGCGCCGGGCGCGCCGCGTGTGCGGGGCCCGGCCGGATGACGCGACGGGCCGGCGGCCGGTCAGTCGCGGAAGTTGTTGAAGTCGAGCGGCGTGTCGGTCACGTCCTTGCGCAGCATCGCGATCGTGCTCTGCAGGTCGTCGCGCTTCGTGCCCGAGATGCGCACCGCGTCGCCCTGGATGCTCGCCTGCACCTTGATCTTGCTGTCCTTCACGAGGCGCACGATCTTCTTCGCGAGGTCGCCCGTCACGCCCTTCTTCACGGTGACGACCTGCTTGACCTTGTCGCCGCCGATCTTCTCGACCTTGCCGTAGTCGAGGAAGCGCACGTCGACGTTGCGCTTGGCCAGCTTGCCGATCAGTACGTCCTTGACCTGGCCGAGCTTGAAATCGTCGTCGGCGAACAGCGTCAGCTCGCGTTCCTTCTGCTCGACGCGTGCGTCGGAGCCCTTGAAGTCGAAGCGCGTCGAAATTTCCTTGTTCGACTGCTCGATGGCGTTCTTCACTTCGATCATGTTCGCTTCGGAAACGACGTCGAACGATGGCATGGCATTCTCCCTAGAGATGCGGGCACCCGGCTCACGCACGGGCACTCGCTATAATTGCGGACTGTTTGCCATTTTACCGATGCCCCTCCGTTTGCCCAAGGCCGGCCATGCGCCGCCCGGGCCGACGTGACCGCGAATGCCGATGCCCCCTGACGATTCCGCCCTGTCGCTGCTTCCCGACCATCCGCTCGCCGCGCACAACACGTTCGGCATCGCCGCGCGTGCGCGCTTCGCCGCGCGCATCACGCAGGCGGCGCAGTTCGAGGCGCTGCATCGCGACCCGCGGGTCGCGAACCTGCCGCAGCTCGTGCTCGGCGGCGGCAGCAACATCGTGTTCACGCGCGATTTCGACGGCGTCGTGCTGCTCGACGAGATCGCGGGCCGCCGCGTCGTGCGCGAGGACGACGACGCGTGGTACGTCGAGGCCGGCGGCGGCGAGAACTGGCACGCGTTCGTCGCGTGGACGCTCGAGCACGGGATGCCGGGCCTCGAGAATCTCGCGCTGATCCCGGGCACCGTCGGCGCCGCGCCGATCCAGAACATCGGCGCGTACGGCCTCGAGATGAAGGCGTATTTCGATTCGCTGGTCGCGGTGGAGCTGGCGACGGGGCGCCGCGAGCGCTTCGACGCCGCGCGCTGCGCGTTCGGTTACCGCGACAGTTTCTTCAAGCGGGAAGGGCGCGGCCGGTTCGCGATCGTCGCGGTGACGTTCCGGCTGCCGAAGCAATGGACGCCGCGGCTCGGCTATGCGGACGTCACGCGCGAGCTCGACGCGCGCGGCATCACGCCCGAGGCGGCAACGCCGCGCGACGTGTTCGATGCGGTCGTCGCGATCCGCCGCGCGAAGCTGCCCGATCCGCTGGTGCTCGGCAACGCGGGCAGTTTCTTCAAGAATCCGGTGATCGACGCCGCGCAATTCGATGCGCTGCGCGCTCGCGCGCCGGATGTCGTGTCGTATCCGCAGCCGGACGGGCAGGTGAAGCTCGCGGCCGGCTGGCTGATCGACCGCTGCGGCTGGAAGGGGCGCGCGCTCGGCGCGGCGGCCGTGCACGACCGCCAGGCGCTCGTGCTCGTCAATCGCGGCGGCGCGACCGGCGCCGACGTGCTGGCGCTGGCGCGGGCCATCCAGGCCGACGTGCGCGCGCAGTTCGGCGTCGAGCTGGAGGCGGAACCGGTCTGCCTGTAACGTAGCGCGCGCCGGTTTTGGCGCGCCCAAACGAAAGCGCCGATCGTCGACCGGCGCTTTTTTTACGCGTGTGCGTTGAGCGGCGCGTCAGTGCTTGAGGCGGCCGAGCAGCAGGAATTCCATCAGCGCCTTCTGCACGTGCAGGCGGTTTTCCGCTTCGTCCCACACGACACTCTGCGGGCCGTCGATCACGCCGGCCGTCACTTCCTCGCCGCGGTGCGCGGGCAGGCAGTGCATGAAGAGGGCATCCGGATTCGCATGGCCCATCATTTCCTCGTCGACGCACCAGTCGGCGAATGCCTGCTTGCGCGCCTCGTTCTCGGCCTCGAAACCCATGCTCGTCCACACGTCGGTCGTCACGAGATCGGCGCCCTTGCACGCTTCGTTCGGATCGTCGAACACCTCGTAGAACGGCGCGCTGTCGGGCGACACGAGCTTCATGTCGAGCGCATAGCCGGGCGGCGTCGACAGGCGCAGCTTGAAGCCGAGGATCTGCGCGGCCTCGATCCACGTGTAGAGCATGTTGTTCGCGTCGCCGACCCACGCGACGGTCTTGCCGGCGATCGGGCCGCGGTGCTCGTAGTACGTGAAGATGTCGGCGAGCACCTGGCACGGATGGTATTCGTTCGTCAACCCGTTGATCACCGGCACGCGGGAATTCTGTGCGAAGCGCGTGATCACGTCCTGCTCGAACGTGCGGATCATGATGATGTCGACCATTCGCGAGATGACCTGCGCGGAATCCTCGACGGGCTCGCCGCGGCCGAGCTGCGTGTCGCGCGTGCTCATGAACACGGCGTGGCCGCCGAGCTGGAAGATCCCGGCCTCGAACGACAGGCGCGTACGCGTCGAGCTCTTCTCGAAGATCATCGCGAGCGTGCGGTCGTGCAGCGGGTGATAGGTTTCGTAGTTCTTGAACTTGCGCTTCAGGATACCCGTGCGTTCGAGCACGTACTCGTAGTCTTCCAGCGAGAAATCCTTGAACTGCAGGTAGTGACGAATGGTTTTGGCGGTCATGAAACGAAATACGGCGGTCTCACCCGGCCGCGAGGCCGGACGGCGCCGCCGTCGGGTGTGGATAACTCAAAGCAGCATAAAGGATTTTCTGTGCTTTGACGAGCCGTGGAACGACGCGGGGCAGGATCGCCGCGCCCGATCCGCGGTGCGGGAAGAGGGCCGTCGGGACGACGCGCGATGGCGCGCTGCGGTATAATTCGAAAGTTTTCTCCAGCCCGGCAGGCAAGGCTTTTCGCGCTCTGCCGGACACAAGCCGTGCGCTGCACACATCCGGTGCAGTCCACCGGCGGCGCGCATCGACGCCCCGTTTTCGGGATATCGATCGGCTCGTGCCGCCGCCTCTCCAGCTTTGTGTTCGCGTATCCAGGCGCCGTTGCCTGGACATCGCCGGGCCGTCACTTGGGTAACCACATGGCTGAAACCCCTCCGACCGAATTTTTCATCCAGGGCATCACGAAAGACGGGAAAAAGTTTCGCCCGAGCGACTGGTCGGAACGTCTGGCCGGTGTGATGGCCTGCTTCGGGCCGGGGGCGAGCGGGCCGAATGCGCGACTCAAGTATTCGCTGTACGTGCGCCCGACGATGCTCGGCGACCTGAAATGCGTGATCCTCGATTCGCGGTTGCGCGACATCGAGCCGATGGCTTTCGATTTCGTGCTGAATTTCGCGAAGGACAACAACCTCGTCGTGACCGAGGCGTGCGAATTGCCGGACTACAACACGAAGAAGTGAGTGATGCCGACGGGCGAGGGCGCGGGTTGCGTCCGCCCGGGCAACTGCCGCCGCCGCGCGTGATGCGCAGGCGGCAGGCGACAAAAAAGCCCGCCTAGGCGGGCTTTTTCGTGATCGCAGGAAACAGGAACGCCCGCCTGAGCGGGCGCACCGGAGTTACGCTGCTGCCTGCAGGCCCTTGACGGCTGCGGCCAGGCGGCTCTTGCTGCGAGCGGCCTTGTTCTTGTGAACGATCTTCTTGTCGGCGATCGTGTCGATCGTCTTCACGGCAGCCTTGAACAGCTCGGCAGCCTTTGCCTGGTCGCCGGCTTCAACAGCCTTGCGAACCGACTTGATCGCGGTACGGAATTTCGAGCGCAGCGCCGAGTTGTGCGAGTTTGCCTTCGCGGCCTGGCGGGCGCGCTTGCGTGCTTGTGCGGAGTTAGCCATGACGGTTCCTTATCCTGTCCTGTTTCCAGAGCTTGGAGCCTGACGGCCAAGCGCTGCTTTTCGATCCGTCCCCTGAGAACGATTGCCCAGGGGCGCATAAAAAAACGGTGATTTTAACCGAGGCCGGGACATGAAAACGGCAGTTGCCGTGCATGTACGAGCCCAGAAACCGGCGATTATAGCAACAAAATCAAGCGAGTGGCAAGTTCAACGTGATGCCGGCCGGATGGAGCCGCGGGCGGCCGGTGCGCTTTTCGGCATCGGCCGGTGGCCGGGTCGCGCAACGTCCGTATAATAAGCGCCCCATGAATCTATTCCGAGCCCTGCTGACGGTCAGCGGCTTCACGCTGCTGTCGCGCGTGACCGGACTGGCCCGCGAGACGCTGATCGCCCGTGCGTTCGGCGCCAGTCAATACACCGACGCGTTCTACGTCGCCTTCCGTATCCCGAACCTGCTGCGCCGCCTGTCCGCCGAAGGCGCGTTCTCGCAGGCGTTCGTGCCGATCCTCGCCGAGTTCAAGAACCAACAGGGGCACGATGCGACGAAGGCGCTCGTCGACGCGATGTCCACCGTGCTCGCGTGGGCGCTGGCCGTGCTGTCGGTCGTCGGGATCGCGGGCGCGTCGTGGGTCGTGTTCGCGGTCGCGTCCGGCCTGCACAGCGACGGCCAGGCGTTTCCGCTCGCGGTCACGATGACGCGGATCATGTTCCCGTACATCGTGTTCATTTCGCTGACCACGCTCGCGTCGGGCGTGCTGAACACGTACAAGAGCTTCTCGCTGCCCGCGTTCGCGCCGGTGCTGCTCAACGTCGCGTTCATCGCCGCGGCCGTGTTCGTCGCGCCGCACCTGAAGGTGCCGGTCTACGCGCTCGCGTGGGCGGTCATCGTCGGCGGCGTGCTGCAGTTTCTCGTGCAGTTGCCGGGCCTGAAGAAGATCGACATGGTGCCGCTGATCGGCCTGAACCCGCTGCGCGCGCTGCGTCATCCGGGCGTGAAGCGCGTGCTCGCGAAGATGGTGCCTGCCACGTTCGCGGTGTCCGTCGCGCAACTGTCGCTGATCATCAACACCAACATCGCGTCGCGGCTCGGGCAGGGCGCCGTGTCGTGGATCAACTACGCCGACCGCCTGATGGAGTTCCCGACGGCGCTGCTCGGCGTCGCGCTCGGCACGATCCTGCTGCCGAGCCTGTCGAAGGCGCACGTCGACGCCGATTCGCACGAATATTCGGCGCTGCTCGACTGGGGGCTGCGCGTCACGTTCCTGCTCGCGGCGCCGAGCGCGCTCGCGCTGTTCTTCTTCGCGACACCGCTCACCGCGACGCTGTTCAACTACGGCAAGTTCGACGCGCATACCGTCACGATGGTCGCGCGCGCGCTCGCGACCTACGGGATCGGCCTCGTCGGCATCATCCTGATCAAGATCCTCGCGCCGGGCTTCTATGCGAAGCAGGACATCAAGACGCCCGTGAAGATCGCGATCGGCGTGCTGATCGTCACGCAGCTGTCGAACTACGTGTTCGTGCCGCTGATCGGCCACGCGGGCCTCACGCTGAGCATCGGCGTCGGCGCGTGCCTGAATTCGCTGCTGCTGTTCCTCGGGCTGCGCAAGCGCGGCATCTACCAGCCGTCGCCGGGCTGGCTGCGCTTTTTCGTGCAGCTCGTCGGCGCGGCGCTCGTGCTCGCGGGCCTGATGCACTGGTGCGCGATCAGTTTCGACTGGACCGGCATGCGCGCGCAGCCGCTCGATCGCATTGCGCTGATGGCTGCGTGCCTCGTGCTGTTTGCTGCACTATATTTCGGTATGTTGTGGGTGATGGGCTTCAAATACGCTTACTTCAGAAGGCGCGCCAAGTGACGACCGCAATGACCCGCGTCCTCGACTACTTCAGCACGCTCGTGGCGGACGACGACAGTCTGCCCGTCACGGAAGCCGCGCTGTCGCTGGCGCAGGACGCGTATCCCGACCTCGACCTGCAGGGCACGCTGGCCGAACTCGACATGCTGGCGGCGCGGCTGCGCCGGCGGCTCGCCGACGATACCGACCTGAAGGGCCGCGTCGCCGCGCTGAACGACTTCTTCTTTCGCGAGCTCGGCTTCGCGTGCAATCACAACGATTACTACGACCCCGATAACAGCCACCTGAATGCCGTGCTGAAGCGGCGGCGCGGGATTCCGATCTCGCTGTCGGTGCTGTACCTGGAGCTCGCCGAGCAGATCGGCGTGCCGGCGCGCGGCGTATCGTTCCCCGGCCATTTCCTGCTGCGCGTGACGCTGCCGGATGGCGACCTGATCATCGATCCGACCAACGGCCATTCGCTGTCCGAAGCCGAGATGGTCGAGATGCTCGAGCCGTACGTCGCGCGGGCGGCGGGGGCGGTCGACAGCGCGTTGCGCGCGCTGCTGCAGCCCGCGACGAGCCGCGAGATCATCGCGCGGATGCTGCGCAACCTGAAGACGATCTATCTGCAGACGGAGCGCTGGCAGCGGCTGCTCGCGGTGCAGCAGCGGCTCGTGATCCTGCTGCCCGAGCAGCTCGACGAGGTGCGCGACCGCGGCTTCGCGTATGCGCGGCTCGACTACCTGCGCCCCGCGCTCGAGGATCTCGAGCAGTATCTCGGCGAGCGGCCCGAGGCGGAAGACGCGACCGTCGTCGAGTCGCAGGTCAGCGAATTGCGGCAACGGATGCAGCGCGACGGCGAGGATTGAGCCGCCAGCGCGCTGCTTCTTGGACACGGAAAAAACGCCCGCATCGCGGGCGTTTTTCTTGCGCGCTTGCCGCAGGGGCGTGCAAAGCGTGACAGGCGAAAAAAAAGCCGCCCGGACCGGGCGGCTTGCGGGTGCGCGACGCGCTGCTTACTTCAGCGCGTCGAACGCGCGCTCGCGGATTTCGTCGACGGTGCCCAGGCCCGAGATCTTGCGATACTGCGGCGCCTTCAGACCGTTTTCCTCGCCGCGCTGTGCCCAGTCGCCGTAGTACGTGATCAGCGGCTTGGTCTGCGCTTCGTACACTTCGAGACGCTTTTTGACAGTTTCTTCCTTGTCGTCGTCGCGCTGGATCAGCGGTTCGCCCGTCACGTCGTCGTGACCTTCGACCTTCGGCGGGTTGAACTTGACGTGGTACGTGCGGCCCGATGCCGGGTGCGTGCGGCGGCCGCTCATGCGCTCGATGATTTCCGAGAACGGGACGTCGATCTCGAGCACGTAGTCGATCGCGACGCCGGCTTCCTTCATTGCGTCAGCCTGCGCGATCGTGCGCGGAAAGCCGTCGAACAGATAACCGTTCGCGCAGTCGGATTCCTTCAGGCGCTCCTTGACCAGGCCGATGATCAGCGCGTCCGGCACGAGCTTGCCGGCATCCATGTAACCCTTCGCCTCGACGCCGAGCGGCGTGCCGGCCTTGACGGCCGCGCGCAGCATGTCGCCCGTCGAGATTTGCGGAATGCCGAATTTTTCCTTGATGAAGTTTGCCTGGGTGCCCTTTCCCGCGCCGGGCGCGCCCAACAGGATCAAACGCATGGTGATATCTCCAAGTATGTAGATTCGTGTGGCGAGACACAAAGGCGTCGGCGACAGCGGGCGCGGGGCTCGCCCGGCGCATGGCGGACCGGTCTGATGCGGCGCGTCGGCCGAGGCGACGCGCGGCTGCCGGCAGGGCCACGGGCGGGGTCAAGCGAGGACGCGCTGGTCGCGGACGGCTCGCACAATCGCCTGATTATGCCACGGGTTATTTTGAACCCGGCTGAAAAAGGGCCTGCACGCGCGCGAGATCGGCCGGCGTATCGATGCCGGCTTCGGGCGCGGATTCGGTGATCAGCACCGCGATGCGCTCGCCGTGCCACAGCGCGCGCAACTGTTCGAGCTGCTCGGCCTGTTCGATTGGCGCCTGCGCGAGCGACGGATAGGTGCGCAGGAAACGCGCGCGATACGCATAGAGGCCGATGTGCCGATAGACCGGGAAAGCCGGTGCAGGCATGGCCGCGACGTCGGGCCAGTGCGGCTGGTACGCGTCGCGGCTCCACGGAATCGGCGCGCGCGAGAAGTACAGCGCGACGCTCTGCGCGTCGAGCGCGACCTTCACGACGTTCGGATTGAACACGTCGGCCGCGTCGTGGATCGGGTGAGCGGCGGTCGCGATCGCGCACGCCGGATGCGCGGCCAGGTGCGACGCTACGTCGCGCACGAGCACGGGGTCGATCAGCGGCTCGTCGCCCTGCACGTTGACGACGACGGTGTCGTCGCGCCAGCCGAAGGCCGCCGCGACTTCCGCGAGCCGGTCGGTGCCGGACGGATGGTCGGCGCGCGTGAGCACCGCTTCGAAGCCGTGATCGCGCGCCGCGTCGAGCACGCTCTGCGCGTCGGACGCGACGAGCACCTGTTGCGCGCCCGCTTCGCGCGCGCGCTCGGCGACACGCACGACCATCGGCTTGCCGCCGAGATCGGCGAGCGGCTTGTTCGGGAGCCGCGTCGACGCGAGCCGGGCGGGAATGACGGCGATGAAGGGGGGCGGGTGAGTCATCAGGGGAGCGCTGGGAAGAACGGGGCGGGCGACGCCGGAAGCCGGGCGCCCGGCGAGTGCGGCAGCCCGGCCGGGGCCGGGCCGTCACGGTGTCGAACGGGGCGCCGGGCGAGCGGCGCGGCGGTTCAGCGGCCGGCCGGATCGACCGGCGTGCCTTCGACGGTCTGGCGCGCTTCGTCGACCAGCATCACGGGGATGCCGTCGCGGATCGGGTACGCGAGCTTGTCCGCGTTGCAGATCAGTTCCTGCGCGGCACGGTCGTAGTGGAGCGGGCCTTTGCAGATAGGGCACACAATGATTTCAAGCAGGCGAGCGTCCACGGAGTTTCTCCACAACGAGGGCAATGAGGCGAGGGTCGAGCGCGGCTTCGACGGGGACTACCCACAGTCGGGCGTCGCGCCAGGAAGCGCCCAATTTTACTGCATCCTTCTCGGTGATCAGGATCGCATCGACGGCATCGTCGACGAACGGATTGTCGGCGAACGCGTAATGGTCGGGCAGCGCGCGGGTCGCCGGCGCGAGACCGGCCGCGCGCAGCGTCGCGAAGAAGCGTTCCGGCGCGCCGATGCCGGCCGCGGCGAGCACGCGTTCGTGCGCGAATTGCGACAGCGGGCGGCGTAGCGCGGGCTGGTCGAGGTGCCAAGCGGCGCCCGGCGTCAGCGCGAGCGCGTAGGTGTCGGGCCACGGCGGCAGCGCGCCGCTGTACGGATCGTTGACGAGCGTCGCGTCGCGGTGCCGCGACAGCGGCTCGCGCAGCGGGCCGGCCGGCAGCAGGAAGCCGTTGCCGCCGAGCCGGTGGTCGAATACGACCAGCTCGACGGTGCGCGCGAGGCGGTAGTGCTGCAGGCCGTCGTCGCTGACGATCACGTCGACGTCCGGATGCGCGGCGCGCAGCGCCTGCGCGGCCGCGACGCGGTCGGGGCACACCCACACGGGTGCGCCGGTGCGGCGCGCGATCAGCAGCGGTTCGTCGCCGGCCGCGGCCGCGCGCGACGCCGGCGTGACGGCGGTGGGCGCCTTCACGTTCGCGCCGTAGCCGCGCGACACGACGCCGGGCGTGAAGCCGGCCGCGCGCAGCGCGTCGACGAGCGCGATCACGGTCGGCGTCTTGCCGGTGCCGCCGACGGTCACGTTGCCGACCACGACCACCGGCACGCCGACGTCGACCGGCTGCTTCCAGCCCTGCGCGTAAGCGGTGCGCCGCAGCGCCGCGCACAGGCCGAACACGCAGGCGAACGGCGTGAGCGCCCACGCGAGCGCGCCGCGCCGCTGCCATTCGCGTGTGAGGCGCGCTTCGAGTCGCGCGAGCGGGCCGCCGGGCGCGCTCATCGGGTCGGCCGCGGCGCGTCGTGCGCCGCGGCGAGGGACGGATTCGTCAAGGCGGATTCTCCGTTGGGCGGCGCATGCCGCAGGGTCCGTGGAAGGCGGCACTCTAGCGCGCCGCACGCCGGCGCGGCAAGCGCGACCGGCCGCCGCAGCGTGCGGGGCCGGATCGCGGCGCCCTGTGGATAACTCTGTGAAAAACTCCCCCGTCGATTGTCTCAAACGCCCGTCCGGCGGGCCTCGAATCGGATGAGAATCATTCTGAAAGGTTTAAAAAATTATAAAAATCAAGGCGTTACCGAGAATCGTCTGGTTTTTTTAGCGGTTTCCGAGCGTTTTACGCGGACGAATGCCAGAGTGTGGACACCTTCCGTGCGCGACGGCGAATACGGCGGCGCTGGACGCCGCGCGCGTGTCGGACTATCGTGACGCCGCCAGCATTCATCCGACCGCCCATGCTTTCCGATTCCCCTTTTTCCGCCCCCGGCACCACCCGCGGCGGCGACGAAGTGATTCCCGTTTCGGCGCTCAATCGTGCGATTTCGACGATGCTCGAGCGCTCGTTTCCGCTGTTATGGATTTCCGGCGAAGTGTCGAATTTCACGCGCGCCGCGAGCGGCCACTGGTATTTCTCGATCAAGGACCAGCAGGCGCAGATGCGCTGCGTGATGTTCCGTGGCCGCGCCCAGTATGCGGAATTCACGCCGCGCGAAGGCGACCGCATCGAGGTGCGCGCGGTCGTCACGATGTACGAGCCGCGCGGCGAAGTGCAGCTCAACGTCGAAGCCGTGCGGCGCACCGGGCAGGGGCGCCTGTACGAGGCATTCCTGCGGCTGAAGGCGCAGCTCGAGGCCGAGGGCCTGTTCGCCCCCGAGCGCAAGCGGCCGCTGCCGGCGCACCCGCGCGCGATCGGCATCGTCACGTCGCTGCAGGCCGCCGCGCTGCGCGACGTGCTGACCACGCTCGCCCGGCGCGCGCCGCATATTCCGGTGATCGTCTATCCGGCCCCCGTGCAGGGCGCCGGTTCCGCCGAAAAGCTCGTCGCGGCCGTGGCGACCGCGAATGCGCGGCGCGAGGTAGACGTGCTGCTGGTCTGTCGCGGCGGCGGCTCGATCGAGGATCTGTGGTCGTTCAACGACGAAGCGCTGGCGCGCGCGATCGCGGCGAGCGAGCTGCCGGTCGTCAGCGGCGTCGGGCACGAAACCGATTTCACGATCGCCGACTTCGCGGCCGACCTGCGCGCGCCGACGCCGACCGGCGCGGCCGAACTCGCGNGCCCGCNNCGCGCGCTGCTGCTGCGCG